>CAZQWI010000137.1:0-1508 GCA_964596995.1 uncultured Pseudomonadales bacterium | reverse complement strand
AAGTGTTGAGGCTATCTGACCAGCGTAGCCAGCTTTAGTCGTAGCATTGACAACCCTAATTGAGTACTCTGATCGGACAATTTCAATCTTTGGAGTTGGCTCAGGTTCCTCAACTTGCTCTGGTTCTGTCCACTCAACTTGTGGCTCCTCAACTGGTTCTGTTTTGGGCTGAGATAACTGTAGTAAGCCGGCTCCAATTCCTACGCCAACAGCAACCGTTACTAGAAAACTGCCAAGTCCATTCAAAAAAACCTTGATAAAACTGCCAGTGCCATCATTATTTTTAAGAACCTCTTTGGGAGGTTCTACTTTCTCGGCTTTTAAAACTGGTTTTTCTGTTTTTTGATCTGTTGTTGAAATTACGCTGGTAAATTTTGAAAGATCAACATCATCGTCATCCTCCTCATCAATGGCAACCTCAGGCTTTTGATGTGTCTTAACTTTTGGCTCATCTTCATCGAGTTCAACATTTAGATCTTTTTCCTCGTTTTCTGATTCAAGATCAGTTATTTCTGGCTTAATTTCATCGCCATCTTCAATTTTATCGTCCGATTGTAAATCTTCATCCTCGCTTATCATATTTTCATCAATGGTACCTGGTTTGGGCAACTCTGTCTCAATCTCAGAAAGATCGTCTTCTTCAAAAATTGCAGACTCTGCGTAAGAGTCTTTATTGGTAGACAAATCATCGGCTAACTCAACTACCGATGGCTCTACATCTTTAATACCAAACTGAGGAACTTCGAAATCAGGAATAGAGATGGTTCTCATCGAGGCAGTGATGATCTTTTCTATATAGCCAGGAACTTTTGCATCTCCTTCGCTAGCTCCAGCCAGCTGCTGAATTGGTAAAACGCCATCAAGCATTTCCTTAAGCTTAGTTTCGACAGCTTCATTTGTTAATAAATAAACAGTCTGCAAACTTGGTTCAGTTCCTTTTAAGGTTTTAATTGCTTCTACAAAGCGATCAAGATTATCAACAGAATCCACAAGTGGCTCATCAACACCAATATAGTGCTTAGCCATAAAAAGATTTTCTCCCATCTGTAAAATTGAGAGAGATGGCTCAAGAGAGATAAGTGACTTGATTACCCAACTCAAAGGAAAAATATTCTTAACTTTTACTTTTTCACTATCGGCGATAGTTTTTAAAGGGGAGAGCAAACTTTTTTGAATGGTAGAAAGCTGTACTTTATATGTACCTTTGTATTCACTCAAGATAAAAGTTTGAATTTGGTGTGAATCGCTTGAGATGTGTAAACTTGGAATTACCTCCTCTTTAAGATACTCTTTTACTTCTTTTTCGGACTCACGCTCAACGTTGATTATGGTATTGGTAAACAGATCATCAGGCAAAACTAATTCATACTCATCCTCATCAAGTTTTCTAATTAAACTATGAAGATTTTCTGTAATAAATTTACCGTTCTCAATTAGCTTCCCGTTGTATTGTTTAAAACTTTGAATCTCAAATGAGTGCTCCTTTTTTCCTGGAAGAAGCTCTGCAA
>CAZQWI010000136.1:0-1530 GCA_964596995.1 uncultured Pseudomonadales bacterium | reverse complement strand
ACTCCTTAATCTTACGTTTACCAACTACCCAAACCTCTACTTGAGCGTTGTCAATTCTATGTTGGGCAAAGACCGCCAAGGCTCGCTGACGCAACTTCTTTCTGTCAACCGCATATCGTGAACTAATAATGAAATCAATTTTTATCATCTAATGTTATTAAATTAAATTACTCTACGCAGATTTTGATGTAACTGTCTTTGGATAAGTCTTGTCAATAAATCAAGATCATTATTCTCCCAACATTCATATGCTCTATCCATAAAGTCAGGAGTCAAAAGCTTTTTTGGTAAATCTGAAAGAAGGTTAAGAAAATCAATTTCATTCAATAATTCTTGATCCGCTTCACCTGCTACTCGTAGCTCCGATTCTGTTTGTGCAACTGACATTATATCTCTCCAATCTGATTAATTAGTTGATTTAAGTCAATTAAGCCCAACGGCACTTCGTCGTTGGGATCATTAACAAACAGCAAAAGAACTCTGCCTCTGGTTTTTGGACTCCAAATCTTGCCTTCACGAATTACTTCAGGAGATCCACCAAACTGTTTTTTAACCCACATTGCCGGACCCGCATCTCCCACAACTCCCACAACTGCCAAACCCTCAGCAGGATTAACAGCGATCATTTTTCTAAATTTGTACCAAGGCTTTAATTCACCGTGATTACTGTTCCAGTCCGACAGATACATCGTCTGAACAGCAAAATAGTACTTTTCCATCAGGATAGCCTTTTGAGTCAATTCTCCATCTTGCGTAAACCAACCAAAAGCTCCTCTGTTTGGAGCGATTCCCGCCTCTTTATATGCATCATGATCCTCAAGAGTATCGCCCGGATATCTAATTAAGTGTTGTTCACCTCCCATAATACCGATGGTGTGATTTAAGCGCTTTCCTTCTAACTCTGCCACAACCTCAAATCCCAGTAAATCAGATAGCTGTTGCTCTAAATACAACTCTTCCTCTTTTGGTAGATGGCCAACATCCATATTGACATAACTAACCATCTTACCGATAATCTCCTCAAGTTCTTGTTGAGTGATTTCAGAAAGAAGTTTATTTCGTTGTTTCTGCTCCAAAACCGAAAGGTTCTGCTGAACCTGAGCTTCAACCGGTTGAGTGATAGCCAAATGGGCCGCTAAAGTAGCAGCAGTAGTGAACTGCTTAGCAAAATCAATCAGCTGAGTATGAGAAGAAAATTTATTATCAAGCCAACTAGCCACTTCTGCATTTTTTTCTCTTAATGTCTCCTTTACCAATTGATGTCGATCCTGCAATGAAGATGAGATTCGCTATCCTGTTTGACGACGATGCGCCTGCTGAACTGGCTGAGCTTTCTATCCTGCATACTAAGGGAGAACTGACTGAAGCTCCGGCCCCTGGCGACACCATGAAGATCGGTGAAAAGACTTATAAAATCACCGCTGTAGGGAATGAGGCAATTCAAACGCTCACAAATATGGGCCACTGCACACTTGCGTTTACTGCAGATACAGAACCTCATCGTCCGGGCTGCATCAACCTGGATGGCGA
>CAZQWI010000135.1:0-1542 GCA_964596995.1 uncultured Pseudomonadales bacterium | reverse complement strand
CATAGTCCAATCTTTCCATCAGTTTAGTTGGTGCGTTACGTAATTTTAAGGGAATTGATAAATTTCCATATTTTTTTACATCTTCTTGCGCTGCTCTCAAACCATCGTATGCTGATCTATTTTTTTTTGCTTGAGCCAAATAGACCACTCCATGAGCTAAATTGATTGCACACTCAGGATAACCGATAGTTGTACATGCTTGAAAGACTGCGTTTGCTACAACCAAAGCTGTAGGTTGTGCCAAGCCAACATCTTCAGAAGCAAAAATTACCATACGCCTGGCTATAAACAGAGGATCCTCTCCAGCCTCAACCATTCTTGCTAAGTAATACAAGGCTGCGTTGACATTACTAGCCCGCATACTTTTTATAAAAGCGCTGATAACATTATGATGTTCATCTCCGGTCTTGTCATAGCGGAGATTTTTATTTTGATAAGCCTTTTTGAGATTTTCAACTGTAACTTTTTGATAAAGCTCTTTTGTAGCTTCAACGATATTTAAAGCTTGACGAGCATCTCCATCAGCAAAGGCAATTATCCATTCAATTGCTGACTTGGATAATTTTATCTTGGTTCGTTTGAGAATTTCCTTGATCTCTGACTCATTAAGTGAATTTAAAACAAAGACTCGCAGGCGTGATAATAAAGCAGAAATCACACTATAACTTGGATTTTCAGTTGTGGCACCAATTAAATAAAGTTGGCCACGCTCAACATAAGGCAATAAGAAGTCTTGCTGAGCTTTGGTAAATCTATGAATCTCATCCAAAAACAAAATCTTCGGCTGATCAAAAAAAGCATCGTTGTTAACAAACTCTCTAATATCAGCTTTACCAGCTGAAACTGCCGACAACTCAATTAGCTGAGCATTAAACTTTTTTGCATAAATTCTGGCTAAAGTTGTTTTACCAACTCCTGGTGGCCCCCATAAAATAAATGAAAAAAGATGATTATTTTCAATTGCTTGACGAACTGGTTGCCCATTAGACACCAAGTGAATCTGACCTACAAAATCGTCAAGTTCAGCTGGTCGAATTTTATCTGCCAATGGTTGCATATTTTTTGAATGAGTGAATACAGGATAGATAAACTAACTCCAAAAATGAGGATAGTTTTGTCTAATAAATTCAGCTCTTTTTTCTCCTTTTAAATGAGGAATAAAAGGACGATAAGTTGACATTTTTTCTTTATGATCCTTCATATTTGTCAATAGTTTACTGACATAATGTTGCAGATCTTCAGCTCGTTTGATGTTAGTAATATAGAAATATTTTTTATTAACTCTGGAAGGATCGTCTGTTGCTAATCCTGAACTACTGGCACTTGAACGAGCAATAAATGTTTCGAGCTTTAGCAAAGACTGCAAGAAACCTTTGGTGCTAGCACCCGTATCTACAATCATATCTAAAGGCAATGCAAGAGAGTGTCTGCTTGCAGGAGTGGTGTAAACAAACTTCATCAATCTTTTTGTTGTTACCAAAGCAATACTTTTTCTCCAGAGAGTTGAAACCCACCACCAGCCAATTAACACAAAAATCGTAA
>CAZQWI010000134.1:0-1552 GCA_964596995.1 uncultured Pseudomonadales bacterium | reverse complement strand
ATGCCAGCCAATTGTGATTCTTTTTGAATGCCAAGCTGATTAACCATTGTGGCTACTTCTTAAGCTGAAGGCATCTCTCCTCGCATGAGTTTTAAGGTTGTTTCTAAACCTTGGCTGATAGGAGAACCAGTTTCGGGTTGAATGGGAGCACACGCAGACACTAACCAAGCTGTAAAAATAGCACTTATTTTCAAAAAAGTTCTACGACTAAGAGTATTTTTTGACTTAGCGGATGATTGTTCTGTTTGAGTAAGACTACTCATATTTTTTTATCAATTTATCAGAGAAAACTGATCATCAACTTAATTGATAGTCTATATTCTATTTGTATATGGTTATTGTATAACAAATACGTAGTAAATCCAAATTTTTAAGTTAAGTGCTTGAAGCTGGGAGGCTTGCCTCTCAGATTGATGTATTTACAATCATTTTTAATGATTGCCTTCATATTTTGATACTGATATATTACACATTAACTAGTGTAAAACTGGTCTCCATGTTTAATTATTAAGCAAAAAATTTCATTAACAAACAAAAGCAAAAATACTTTTATGACAAAAAGAGTAAAGCGTCAAATTGCCACCTTCTTATTAGTTACGCAACTTGCCTTTTCTCTCTTTGCCCCTTTTGCTTCATTTGCTCACCTGATTCCTCAGGCCTTTGCCAGTGATGACACTCAGACAGCTATTAACTCCGATACATTTTTATCATTCTTGGTTGAAGAGACCGACTCATCCAATCAATTAGTTGTTAAATCAAATATAAAAGATTCGGTAGAGTTGCCCTACTCACTCTACTATCTTAATGATCACACCACCCAAGCTCTCAAAGGCGAGTTAGTGGCCAATTCTGAGAATGTGCTCTTTATTGGCACTCAGTCAAATGACGAGTTTCTTAGCCACGACTGGCAAAAGATGGTTTTTAAGGTACAGCTGGGTGATGAAGTTAGAAGTTACTACTTAGAAAAACAAACAGAAGGTGAGTTGGTTGGCAGAACATTTGTGACCGATTCACTCGAGATTTCCAGTGATGACACTCAGTGGATTAGCTGGCTAACCGAGGCAGACAATAAGACTGCAACCACGATTGAAAATGTGGTTGAGGGTCAGCAGTATCTTTATCCTTTTAATGATAAAGTTTCGGTTATCTTTACCAAGTTGCCAGAGGAATCTGGAACTTTGACAATTACTCAGCTTGAGCTAGATGAGGAGTTAGCTGAGAAGTTTGGCACCGATGTAGCTTTTGATGTGACAACCACTATGGAGAATGGCACTTTTGAGTTTGATTTACACTTACCTCAACCTGAAAATCTAGAAAATCCTGAGGCAATTGAAGTAGTTTACGCTGACACAACAGCAGATCTTTTAGTAGAAGAAAAAGTGAGCAAAGTTGAGAAAGAAGAAGGCGGCGAGCAGATGGTGGAGGTAGTTGAGGAAGAAGGAGTGGTCAGGGCAAAAGGACTAGATCACATGACGGTGTTTGTGGTGGTGGGAGATTCTTCTAATACAAGTGAATGTAGTGATGTTTATAATTCGTACGACGGATCTTGCTA
>CAZQWI010000133.1:0-1606 GCA_964596995.1 uncultured Pseudomonadales bacterium | reverse complement strand
TTCGAATTTCAGAGATTACTAAACCTAGCCAAGAGTTTAACTCATCAAGATCGCCAATTACATCAAAAATGCTATCAGCTTTGGATAGCCTAGTTCCATCGGCTAAATCGGTGTTACCACCATCGCCTTTTTTTGTTGTAATCTTAATTTTCATAAACTCAAGTGTAATGGTAGCAACTTTTTTTAACCTACACAACTTGTCCTTAACAAAGTATAATGCTATTCCGTAATGATATACGGTCAAAAGAAGAAAAAAACTCACAACACAAAAATAGTCTTCGTTTCAGGAGGTGTTATTTCTGGACTCGGCAAAGGTATTACCGCCGCTTCTCTAGGAGTTCTTCTTAAAGAACAGGGTTACTCCGTCACTAACCTTAAATGTGAAAATTATCTTAATTTAGATTCAGGCAACATCAATCCCATTGAACATGGAGATGTCTTTTTATGTGAAGATGGACTTGAAGCCGACCTTGATCTTGGCTCATATGAGCGTTTTCTTAATCAAGAGGTAGGCTATAAAAACTTCACCACCATGGGTCAGATTTACTCAAAAGTTATCGCTAAAACTCAAGATCTTGAGTTTAACGGAGCCACGGTAGATACCATTCCCTATGTTCCACTTGAAGTAATTGAAAGAATCAAGGTTGCTGCCGAGGGGTTTGATATCGTTTTAATCGAACTAGGAGGCACGGCAGGCGAGTATCAAAACGTGATCTATTATGAAACCAATCGCATCATGAAACTGGAGAATCCAGAAGATGTAGTTCACGTTCACGTAACTTACTTCCCAGCTCCAGACCATATTGGCGAACTAAAATCAAAACCGACACAGCTTTCAGTTAACAAGCTAAACTCCATGGGTATTCAGCCTGATTTTATTGTTGGAAGAGCTAGAGAAGTAATTGATGACAAAAGAAAAGAAAAGGTAGCCTATTACTGCAACGTCCATCAAGAAGATGTTATCTCCAATCCAGATATCCCCAGTATTTATGAGTTACCATTAATATTTCACAGACAACAGTTTGATCAGAAAGTATTAAAAAAACTTAACCTCCCTTATAAAAATACCTCTCCAAAATCTTGGGCAACGATGGTGGAAAATATTTACTCCAAAAAAGAGAAAAAAGTTTCTATAGCTATTATCGCAAAATATATTTCAACTGGAGATTACGAGCTTAAAGATTCATACACTAGTTTAGTTGAGGCACTTGAACATGCCTGTTGGTCACAAAATGTTGAGTTAAAAATCAATTTCGTCAAAGCCGAAGCACTCGAAAAAGGTGACCAAGCATCTCTTGAATTAATGAAACAATCTCAAGGAATAATTGTACCAATCGGTTGGGGAGAAAGGAAAAATCTCGGCCATTAAGTATGCTCGTGAAAACAAAATACCATATCTTGGTCTTTGTTATGGAATGCAACTAGCTACAGTTGAGTTTGCCAGAAATGTAGTGGGACTGGAAAATGCAAATTCTGTTGAAGTAGATCCAAATACATGTCATCCAATAATTCATCAAATTCCCTTTGAAGAAAAATATCAACGAATTAAAGGTGATGGGGCTAGTATGCGCCTTGGTGCTTATGATTGTGTATTGAAACCAAAAAC
>CAZQWI010000132.1:0-1633 GCA_964596995.1 uncultured Pseudomonadales bacterium | reverse complement strand
TTTGTGGGAGAAGAGTCTGACAATGCGCTTGAATAATCTCTCGACCATCCGCTGTAGCATATTCGCATCGATTCGATTATTATTTTTAGCATTGCTCTTTGCCAATTGGCATATGTAAGCAATCCTTCTTCACCTAACGATTCATAATATTCTTTCATTTGTTTAATGCTGTTTTCAGAATTACTCAGAACTTGCATGTCTCTGTTAGAAACTTCATTTGTCTCTTCTATCTTTTTTAGTTTTTTTTCATCAAAAAAATTAGGATCCTCAAACCAATTAGAAAATGTATGAATGTAACTTTTATTCAATCCTAATGCAAATAGAGCTTTTTGATATGCCTGTAAAAAACTCCTTGCTTTATCAAAGCCTTGAATTTGGTAGAATTCTTCTAAAGATAAATATTTGAATTCTTCAGTTTCTTTAATTATCTGAAGTTCGGGGGCAAATTGAGACAGTACTTGATGTTGAAAAGTTAGGCTGTCAATTCCAATTTTTTGTAAATATTTTATAATTCCTTCGTCAGTTAGTTGACTAATATCTTCTTTAAGAAATTTCTTAGCCCAAGTTGGAATGCGTAATTCTTGATACACTTTTTCTTGGCCTCTAATAAAAAGAGCCTCGGCTACATCATTTGGAATTTGTTTTATTTCTGCCTGTTGTTGATCAACAGATTGAACATGAGAAGGAATTGCATTTTCTAAGATAGATTTTATGATACCAGACGAACCACTATTCACATCACCTGATAAAAAGAAACTTGTAGGTCTATTTAATAGCCATTTGTATACTTCAACAGCACGATTAATATCATACTTTTCTTCTAGATTGTCTTCCTCACCATATTCTTTGCCAAATCTTGCATATTTAATTCCTTTAGCCAAAGCCGCATCAATCTTTGATTTATCATGATCATTTATTGACATTATTTCGTTTAGAGCTTCAAAAATATCTGGTTGACTGTTCTGAACTCGACGATCTACATCTATCATGTCGCCCAACCGATAAATAAGTGTTGCAGATTTCAAATATAAATCGTTAAGTTTTTTAGCCTCTGTATCTAGGGAATTTGCACTCGCTATCGCTAAATGAGAAACATATGCCATTGCAATCCCAGCCTCTCTTAAATTTTGACTATACTCTTTTGTTCGTTTTATCCAAGCTATTAATTTTATTCGGCCTTCATTGTTTATTGTTGGTGAATATACTAAGTTTCTAACAACATTAATAAGTTCTATTAATTCAGTTATTGATGGTTCTTCAGGGATTTTTATTGCTATTGCTGGCTCACCTTTTTTAGGTGCAAAAAAAGATTTTGGAGGTCTTTTATTGTCAACGATTAATTCCTCAACTTTTATACTTCTATCTTGATCTCTCGGCTCAAAGGTTACTATTAAGTGATCACAAAGTTCAACAAAACTTGCTTCAATTGTTGAAAATCCTCTTCTTAAAGTTTGTTGGGTTAAGAGAGCTTTAACTAAAACTTGACTTAGCTGAATAACATCATCATTTGCATTTTTTTCATGAGTTTGTAAAAATTCCATATTTTAGCTTAGAGTTTTTATTTCATTTTGCATGTTCTATAATATGGCAACGGCTATCCGAGGGTTTTAACCCTCGGCAGCAAAGTCTGACT
>CAZQWI010000131.1:454-1644 GCA_964596995.1 uncultured Pseudomonadales bacterium | reverse complement strand
GATTGACTGTCTCAACTTTTTGCAGTTCAGCTTTTTTTGTAACTACTTTCTTTTTGGGAGCAGTTTTAACTGGAGCTTTATTCTTTGCTGAAGCGACAGCTTTTCTTTTTGAAGTAGATGTTGTTTTTGCAGAGACTGACTTTGCTTTTTTAGCCATAAGTTCTTTCAATATTTATTAATTTACAAATTATAATTCGAGTTAGTATATCATACTATCAAAAATTACTGAACCAATCCCCATTCTTTAAGTAGTTTTGTCTGACCCGACTGAATATCAAACAACTGAGCATAAAGACTTTTATGTTTGACTAACTCTTGGTGAGTGCCTTCCTCCAAAACTTTTTGATCTTTAAGCACGATAATTTTATTAGCCTGTTGAATCGTTGAAAGACGATGGGCAATCACCAACGAGGTTTTGCCTTCAAGCAATTTTTTCAAAGCACGTTGAATATACAGTTCAGATTCAGAATCCAGAGAGCTGGTGGCTTCATCCAAAATAATAATCTTTGGATCAGCTAGAACAGTACGAGCAATCGATAATCGTTGTCTCTGGCCACCAGAAAGCTTAACACCTCTTTCACCAATTTCAGTATCCAAACCATCAGGTAAATCGGCAATAAATTTATCGGCATAGGCGATTCTACAAGCTGCTTCCATCTCTTCACGAGTGGCAGTGGGTTTAGCATAGCGAAGGTTCTCGGCAATACTGGTGGCAAACAGGTGACTATCCTGACTCACCAAACCAACATAGGAACGCAGTTCCTGTTTAGTTAATTGTTTGATATCAACTCCATCTAACAGAATCTTTCCTTTATCAGGATCAAAAAATCTTAAAAGTAAGCTGGCAATAGTTGATTTTCCAGCACCCGAAGGACCTACTAATGCTGTCATCTTGCCTGGCTCAATCGTAAACGAGACATCATCCAAAACAAGTAAATTTTTTCTAGAATGCTTTTGATTTGGTTTCTTCTTTCCAATAGCACTCGCCCAATCTTCGTGTCTGTAAACAAAAGATACTTTTTCAAAATCAAACTTGCCTTTGAGATTTTTAATAGTGATTGGATTAACAGGATCAGCAATCTGCTGATCGATATCCATAATCTTAAAAAAGTCTTTTGCTCCAACCTGCGCTCTTTTGATTTCCCAAAAGATCCAGTGTATTTTGTATATGATGAGAAAAGCATGGAAAG
>CAZQWI010000131.1:0-444 GCA_964596995.1 uncultured Pseudomonadales bacterium | reverse complement strand
CCAGTTTAACTGCCAAAGTGGCTCTCTCATCAACTGAATTAAACTCACCAACATCACTAGGGTACCAACGGTCATCTGTCCTTGCCAGGTCAACCAAACAATGTAGGCATACATCGCCCAAAGCATTAACTCCAAGAAAAAATCACCTGCCACAGCCTTGTTGGTGTTATCCTCCATTTCCTGACGCAAATCTAAATATTTGGTAAAAAACTTTTGTAAACTTTTTCTTTCATAACTCTCAGCGCGGAAAGCCTTAATTAACTGCATCGAGTTTAGAACCTCCCAGTAGTGGCTAAAGTGATTGTCGTAAAGCTTATACTCTTTTCTTTCAAGTTTATTGTTCTTCTCAAAACGCCAGCGATTAATCACGATGTAAGGAATAAACCCAACAACGATTAAAAGAGCCAAGCGCCACTCATAATTCACCGCGATGATGAATGAGAT
>CAZQWI010000130.1:0-1649 GCA_964596995.1 uncultured Pseudomonadales bacterium | reverse complement strand
AAAGGTTGGAGTTAGTTTACGCAAAATGTTGCTTCATGATAAGAATTTTACCAGAGATAAACTGCCATCAAATCAATCACAATATCTTAAGCCAACTGGCACACCCCCATTTGTCAAACTTTTACAAAAAATTTCTTCAATCGACAATATTAAAATTATCCGTTTTATATCGGCAAATCCATGGGATTTTCATGATGAGTTAATTAAAGAAATTTGTGAAAATCGAAAGATAGATCGCTATGTTCATCTTCCAGTCCAGTCTGGAAGTAATGCAGTGCTAGAAAGAATGAATCGTGGCTATTCTAGAGAAGATTATCTCAAGATTATCAATAAACTTAGAGACGGAGATTCAAGCATCACCTTTGGCTCCGATATTATTGTTGGTTTTCCTGGGGAAACAGATGAAGAGTTTCAAGATACTGTTAAATTAGCCAAAGAAGTTCAATGGCAAGTCGGTTTTATTAATCAGTATTCTCCTAGACCAGGAACTCTAGCAGATAAATTATATAAGGATGATATCCCAGCTAAGGTTAAGCATGATCGTTGGCACATTCTCGATGAGATCATCAACCAGCCCCACATGACACATCGACCCAAAGTCGTTTAGCAAAAAACCATGAGTAAAAAAGCTATCTCCATTGTTGGACCCACAGCCACAGGAAAAACTGAGTTTGCGCTAAAGTTAGCCCAAGAGTTTATTGCTCAAAAGATAGTCTCAGAAGTTTTGTTAATCAGCGCCGATTCAAAACAAGTTTATCAAGGACTAGAAATTTTGTCTGGAGCAGACATACCCAACAACTTTAATAAGGTTGAGAATTTTTCAGATAAATATTCATATAGCTACTATCAACATAAACAGCTACCTATTCAAATTCACGGAGTTTCGATTATTAATCTTGAGAAAGAGTGGTCAGTAGCTCATTTCGTCAAGTTTTCATCAAAATTAATAGATGATCCTTTTCTCAATAATAATCTGCCAATAGTAGTGGGTGGAACAGGTTTTTATCATCAACAGTTACTCCATCCAAAACCATCTCTTATTGTTAAACCAAACCTGGAACTAAGAAAGGAGGCTAATCATAAAAATATCGAAGAGCTACAAAAGTGGATTAATAAACTGAATCAGAAAAAATTAACTCAAATGAATAACTCGGACATTCACAATCCCAGAAGATTGATCAGAGCGATCGAGATAGAACTCGCTAAAACCAAAAACTGCGCTGCAAAAGATTCATTAAAAAAGATTCCTGCCTATCAAATCGGACTAAAAAATAATAACAAATTACTTGAGAAGAAAATCGAGCAACGCATTGAACAAAGATTAAAAGTTGGAGCAATTGAGGAAGTAAAAAGATTGAAAAAACTCAACCTACCAGATTATTTCACTGTGAAAACAGCTACAGGAATTGAACCAATCTCACTTTTTTTAGATCAGCAAATATCTTTAAAAGAGGCTAAAGACAGATGGAAGATTCAAGAAATACAATATGCCAAACGACAGCAAACTTGGTTTAAACAGCACAAACCTGATATATGGCTTGATAACGACATTGACGATCTCCAAATTGAGATTCAAAAAATTATTCACAACCCTCTGTTTAGGTCGCGATACATTTGAGACTTTAGAAAGGTCTTAAATATGCGACAGT
>CAZQWI010000129.1:0-1650 GCA_964596995.1 uncultured Pseudomonadales bacterium | reverse complement strand
ATGGTCAAGTAATTGGACAACTTTAAAATACTCTATTAATAGACTATATTAAAAAATCACTTGATTAAGAGATTGCTATTTGTTCAGCTTTTTAGCTAGTTCGTTGTCTACACAATCACTAATCATGATCCAAACCTCTCTCAACGCTATAATTTTAGCCGCTGGCTATGGCACTCGCTTGAAAGAGGTTGGAGAAAAAACAGCGAAAGGTCTTTTTAAGAATCAGCAAAATCTTACCATTCTTGATTTAATTATTCTCAAACTATTAAAAAACCAAAACATTAATCAAATCGCCCTGGTTACCAATAATCGTTTCTACCATCAATACAAAGATCATCTTTCTTCCAAATATCCAAACAATAAAATTGCCATTATTAATGATGGCTCAACCAATCCAGAAAATAGATTGGGTTCATTGGGTGATCTGCACTTTGCCATTAATCAACTAGGCTGGTGGGATAAAAATCTGTTAGTTTTACCTAGTGACAGAACTCCCGAAAATATCATCACTGCTTTAGTGTCAGACTTTAAGAATGACTCCAACTCATTTTTTGTTGGTGTGATCAAAGAATCAAAAGAGAGAATTAAAAATAAATCTGGTTGTGCAGTGATTGATAACCAAAAAAAAATTATTGAGTTTGAGGAGAAACCAGAAAATCCCAAAAGCAATTATCTAGCTTTGCCTTTTTATATTTTCCCAAGTCAAGCTCTCGCCTTGCTTAAAAAGTATAAAACTCAAAAGAATAATATGGACTCACCTGGAAATATTGTTCCCTGGCTTATCTCTCAAAAATTTCCCGTTAAAGCCTGTTTGACTGAAAAGAAATCGTTTGACATCGGAAGCTTAGAAGAATTAAAGGAGTTTCAACGCTATTATTCATCAAAAGCAAACTTTTAGTTACTTTGCTGGATCTGAGCCAGATATGCTTGAATTTGAGCTGGATTAACTTCTCTAGGTTTACTGCCTTCAGGAGGTCCAATTAAGTTAGCTTCATACATCTGATCTAAGATTCTTGCAGCTCGGTTATAACCAATGCTTAATCTTCTTTGTAACAATGAGGCTGAAGCCTTGCCGCCTTTTTGAAAAACTTTCACTGCTTCATCAAATAAATCATCAATTTCATCGGTACCGCCAAACTCACCCGCTTCTTTAGGCTTAAATTTATTGGTTATCTCTTCTTCATAATTTGGCTCACTGCCATGCGCCTTAAGATAATCTATTAAGGCTTTGGTTTCTTTTGGATCAACAAACGTACCCTGAACACGGACTGGCTTTGCTTTGTCTGGAGAAAGGAAAAGCATATCTCCTCTGCCCAGTAATTTTTCAGCTCCAGGAGTGTCAAGAATTACCCTAGAATCGGTTAAAGAAGAAACGTTGAAAGCAATTCTTGCTGGTACATTAGCCTTGATTAATCCTGTAATAATATCCACAGAAGGTCTCTGAGTTGATAACACCAAGTGAATACCAACCGCCCTCGCCATTTGAGCTATTCTAGTAACCGAGGACTCAACATCGCCCGGAGCAAACAACATGATATCTGCCATCTCATCAATAAATATGACTAGATTTGGCATTGCGGCCAAACCAGCTAACTCATTATAACTAGCAATATCTTTAACCCCTACCTCTTGCAAGAGCTTATATCTTTT
>CAZQWI010000128.1:0-1732 GCA_964596995.1 uncultured Pseudomonadales bacterium | reverse complement strand
ACTGCCGATGCTTTGAGTCATTTTCACAATGGTTTTTATCTGAGAATTCTAAGTTCTTGGAGTAGAAAGGTTGATTCCAAGCATTATCCAGAGTTAGCTACAAAATCTGATTATCAATTTTTGAAAAAGAAACTACTTGCAAAAATTGATAGAGACATAAATGACAAAATTTTCTTTGAGGAAGCTCGGCAAGCAATACTGCCAATGTATGAAGCGTGGCACAAAATTATTGAAGCTGTAAAAATATGACAAATAAAAACACAAACTCAAAGGCTGGTAAAGACTTTATTGGAGTAGGAGTTGGAGCTTTAATTTTTAATGATGAGGGACATTTGTTACTCACGCTTCGAGGAAAAAAAGCAAAAAATGAACGAGGTAAATGGGAAATTCCCGGTGGATCGGTTGAGTTTGGTGAAACTATTGAAGAAGCAATAAAGCGAGAAATTAAAGAAGAACTGGATATTGAAATTGAAGTTACAGAAATGCTGCAACTCTGTAACCATATTATCCTTGATGAACAGCAGCATTGGGTCTCTCCTACTTATATTTGCAAAATAATTAAGGGCGAACCAAAGCTTTTGGAGCCAGAAAAATGTGATCGCATTGGTTGGTTTAGTCTTGAAGACGCAGAGAAATTACCACTTTCTATTGTGACCAAACAGGACATTGCTATTCTCAAAAAAAGAGAACATCAAGAAAATATCGGGTCTGCAGTTATAGTTAGAAATGCTCAAGGACATGTTCTTTTAGGGAAAAGAAAGAATGCTTATAGATCGGGTCTTTATGGTTTGCCCGGTGGCAGAATTGATCGAAAAGAAAAAGCTATTGCTGCTGCCAAAAGAGAGTTATTAGAAGAAACAGGATTAACAGCTAATTCATTAAAATATGTTGGTGTAGTTAAAGAGTGGCAAAATAGCTACACCTTTATCCACTTTATCTACTTGTGTGAAAAGTGGAAAGGTAAGCTGCGTCTGATGGAACCAGAAAAATGTGAAAGCTGGGAGTGGGTTAACTTAGATCAGTTGCCAAAAAACATCTTGCCGGGTCATTTGCAGGGGATTGAACTGCTGAAAAATGGAGGGGGAATCGTGGATATCAATAATTAGTATTTCTATCTGTGCCGTGCCCATCTAAACGATGAGGTTTTTCCGATAGATCGTATACAAAAAATTGCTACTGCAAATCAAGTGGATGGAATTTTAGCAGTAACAGGGCTACACGATGATCTTTATGTACACCCAAAAAAATATACTGTGGCAGCTGAAGCAATGTTAACAGCGTTGGAAAAAAACAAGCTAAGAATCAAAATAATAAATTGAGTTTAAAAATATTTTAAGTTTGTGTTTGATTTACGAGCATTCCATGTAAATTGTTTAATAAATACCTCGGTATCTCCATTTCTTGAATTTCTTCATCAGCTTAAATACCTTATATAGATTTTTCTTCTTAAATCTTTTTTCCTGATACACATCTATTGCCTATATACAAGTACTTAATATAGTTGTAGTATATGTAGTATGACAAGTGCAACCAAACAACGATTAACCTTATTTATTCATCCTGGCATAGCCAAACATGCCAAAGCTCAAGCTGTGCTTGAGGACTGTACTTTAACAGTACTGGTTGAGAAGGCCTTGATTAACTATTTACCCAAAGAAACAGTCATTAAGAAGGCTGAAATTAAAATTGGTTCTGATTCTTAAAAATAATCTAATTCTTAAAATGAGGTTGA
>CAZQWI010000127.1:0-1732 GCA_964596995.1 uncultured Pseudomonadales bacterium | reverse complement strand
CCCAAGTCACACTAGGGGGATTCCCCCTAGAACCCCCAATTCTGATCTGTTCCCCCTAAGCAAGCTCGCGGGCTATAATCAGAGTTGAATCTTTGTTGCTAATTTCAATTTTGCTTGAAGTTTTGCTATTTCTTTCATTTTTCCCTGAATTAATGAGTCTGTATCGTCTTCATTGCTCCGTTCAATTATTGAGATTTCTTCATTTAACTCTTTAATTTTTTTTGATATCTGGTGTTGTTGAAACATGCTAATCGTTTTTTTCCATTCCTTATCCCAATTACTAATCGAAAACTCAGCAGAATACTGAGGTAAATGGCACCATTCCATTAAAATTGCTTTAAGATCCTCCGACAGACTTGAAGAAAAGCTACCTAAAGAATATTTTCGATCAAAGTTAGCCAGTTGATTAATGATCAAATTAGCCTGAGGAAATGTAAACTCAAACTGCTTTAATTCCTTCGCCTTTTCAACAATATTCGCTTCATCGGCATTAAACAGCAAAAAAAGTAGATACTCTTGTATATGTTCTAGTGGAGACGTTTTTGAATTATCATCTTGATCATTTTTACTGGATTTTATCAATTTTTTTTGTGATCCAAAATTATCAATATCTTTGCTTAAGATGCCAACAGTGACATTGAGATTCTTAGCTAACTGCTTTAAATAAAAATCCTTTTCTACCTCGTGAGAGATGTTTTTAATAACTGGGGCTAACTCATCAATGATTTGCCTTCTTCCAGAAGCTGATTCAATATCATATTTTCTTAAGGCTACTCTTATTAAAAACTCATAAGCAGAGATTGATTCTTTGCTAATCTTTCTCCAAAGCGCAGGATTTTTCTGAATTAAATCATCTACGTCATGAATCTCGTCCTCACCCTCAACTTGAGATAAATCAATTACGCGCAGGTCTAGGTTTGTGTTACGAATAATATCAATCGCTCTGCGAGTTGCCTTAATTCCCGCCTCGTCTGAATCAAGAGTTATAATCACTTTTTCTACAGATCTTTCAAGTAATTTGGCTTGTTCAGTGGTCAAGGCTGAGCCCTTAATCGCCACTATGTGCTTCACATGATTCTGTTGAGATGAGATCACGTCAAACTCACCCTCACAGACAATCACCTCTTTTTTGTTACGAATATCCTGAAAAAGTTCACTGTAGCCATAAAGAGTTTTTGCCTTGTGGTACAAGATTGTTTCTGGAGTATTAATATATTTTGGTTGATCTTTATTATCATCTAAATCTGGATTGATTAGTCTTCCTGAAAAACCAACTATTTGCCCTCGATGATTTTTTAACGGAAAAACTACACGATCTCTAAATCTGTCGTAGTATCTTCCAGATCTATTTCTCACAATCAGCCCAGATTGTTCGACAATGTTAAGATCATATTTCTTTTTTTTCGATAAATACTCAATCAAGCCATCCCAAGCTGACAAGGCATATCCTACCTGAAAACTATTTATTGAACTTTTATTAATTCCTCGATTAACCAGATATTTTCTTGCTTTCTCCCCCGAACCATGTTCTGTTAATAGATAATGATAATACTTCGTAGCTAACTGCAGAATTTCTAAGACTTGTTCTCTGAGATCATCTTCTCTAGTTTTGGTATACTGTTTAAGTTCTATCCCTGCTTCATCAGCCAAATACTGCAGAGCTTCAAAAAAACTCATGCCTTCATACAGCTGTAAAAACTCAAATACATCTCCCTTAGCTCCACAACCGAAA
>CAZQWI010000126.1:0-1736 GCA_964596995.1 uncultured Pseudomonadales bacterium | reverse complement strand
GTTTTTGCCTTTAAGAATTCTTTTTCCTAAAAAAAGAGTGGTGTTAACAATGCATGGCTGGGAAGGCGTTTTTCCTATTCCAAAAAAAAATATTCTTCTAAAAAAAATATCGGCCATTTTTGCTAATAAAGTTGTTTGCGTGGGAGAGTATATTAGCAAGCATTATCAAGTTCGTTGCGATGAGGTGATTTATGGAGGGGTAAGCGATAGTTTTTTCAGTTCTTCTTGGCAAAAACAAAATACACTTGTTTATTTGGGTAGACTGGAAAGTGATGCAGGGTTGCCGATTTTACTCGAGTTAATAAAAAAAGACAAAAAGTCAGGTGTTATTTTTGCTGGCGATGGATTCTTGCGATCTCAATGCGAGGCTGTTGGAAAAGTAACTGGCTGGTTGCCAGAGAAAAAAATTGCTAGTTTACTATCAAATACTCGTTGGTGTGTGGCGAGTGGCTATCTGTCGGCTTTAGAAGCGTTGGCAAGTGGTTGCGAAGTAATAGTGATAGCGGACAATCAGTTGAGGCAAGATTATTGGCAACTTGGGGAGATTAGAAAATTGTTGCACGTGGTTAAAAATTCGCAGGAGA
Organism: uncultured Pseudomonadales bacterium; assembly: GCA_964596995.1. Lineage (GTDB taxonomy): Bacteria > Patescibacteriota > Microgenomatia > UBA1400 > PJMF01 > DAOLOF01. The sequence continues at coordinate 1,152 of CAZQWI010000126.1, read as the reverse complement.
TGAGCGAGGTTATAGAAAAGATTGGTAATAGTAAAATCGTTCCAAAAAATACTGTTAAAAATTTTAATAAAAAGTATTCTTGGGAAAAGTTAGCTCAGCAATATCTTCAGATATATTTCAGTTAGATTGGTTTTAATTCTGATTACACTCCATAGTTTACTGCGGAGTGTAATCAGAATTGGGGTTTCAAGGGGATAACCCCTTGATGTGACACATTAAAATTAGAATAAATTGTCACAGGGGAGCAGGCTTTGATCTTGCAAAGCAAGACAAAACGCTGAGGGGTTTACCCCTCAGAAAATGAGCTTTCTTCTTAACCAAATATCAATTAGCGAATTTATTGAGGCATGGTTTTTTCTAGCCTAATTAATAAATTTTTTCTGATCGTGGTTATAATCACTTGTGTTTTTTTATGGAATGCGAGTGCTGCGAATGCTTACACTCCTCCTCTGCCTCCAGAGTATCCTCTATCAGCTGTAGTTTTTGAGGATGATTTTGAGAATGGGCTTGATAAGTGGGAGTTAGCTCGGGGTTCGATGACCCACTGGAGCATAAACACCAACGGCTTTTTAGAAGCAAGTATTCAAGACCTTTTTGTAATAAGTGAGTTGGTGCCAAAAGATGAGTTTTGGCAAGATGATTGGCATGATTACCAGATAGAGTTTGATTACGAGGTTCTAACAGAGGCTGATGTTAACTGGGGTTGGGGTTACCAAGACGAGCTTAATTGGTGTGAGCTTCATCATTATGATGGAATTTTGAATTACGACCATATCGTTAATGGCAGACCTGTTTTCAAGGCCTTAATCTTTAGAGAGATTGCACGGAATCAAGTACATCATGTGGTGATTAATAGTGATCAAGGAGAGATCAATGCTTGGATGGATGATCAATATATGATTACTTTTAAGGATTTTTATCAAGATACGCCAACTGGGAAGATTTCTCTAAAAGCCACTACTGGTTTGGCTTATCCTACCGTGGTTAGGTTTGATAATGTTAAGGTGTATTTGATTGATCATCAACCTCAGGAGGATGATGAAGAAGAAAATGAAGAAGAGGAAGTGCTGTTGTCTGTTTCTGAGTTTAAGCAGGGCGATGTTTCTTGGAAAGATGAGGAGTATGATCATGCTTTTGATTGGGATTGCTGGG
>CAZQWI010000125.1:1456-1748 GCA_964596995.1 uncultured Pseudomonadales bacterium | reverse complement strand
GATTTCTCTCCATTTGACCTCCAAACTGCCAAGTGCCTAGAGTGTATTTTTTGATGTCAGATTTTGATAAAAGTTTCATACAATGTTTCATATAAAAAAAAAGATGGCAAGATTTTTTCTAAAATTACTCTAACTTATTAGCCAATGCCTCCGTCACTTCTCGAGGCTCATCAGGATCCTCACCTTTCCGCACCCAAATAGCTCTATTAGCAGTAACTGCAAAAAGTGCATCTTGCAGGTATTCTTCTGAAATATTAAATTCTTGGATACATATTTTGAGTATAGCAACAGC
>CAZQWI010000125.1:0-1446 GCA_964596995.1 uncultured Pseudomonadales bacterium | reverse complement strand
TTTCATTCTGTTTTTATCATTCTCAATAAAATCTCCAGCAATTATGGCAATTAACATTTTTTCTATGGCAAACGCCAAATCTTTAACTTCTTTAAACTCTAGTCTTCCGCCAATAACTTCTTCTCCACCAAAACCGGTTAAATCATATTGTGCCAATACTTCTGCCTCAATAAAATCATATTTTAAAGTCAGACAGTCTCTGACTATTTCTGTCGCAAGAGCGCGCTGTTCTTGTTCTGATTCTAGTTCAAGATCTGGTTGGGGCGGTTTTTGTAGTTCTCCAGTCATAACTTCAAGTATAATTTATTTCCCAAAAAATAAATTTTGTAAATATTGTTTCTTATCTGAGTTTAGCATTGCCTCAACCACATCACGGTATATTTCTTCCTCATAAAAGTTTGGTTGCATTGCAATTTTTAAAAAATCCTCAAAAGCTACTGGCATAAGTTGGATTTTTTCACCTGGGTCAAGAGATGGATTAGCAACCTTTTTTAATTTCCGAGCAATAAAAACATAAGTAGCCCACTCAATCTTGCTGATGGGTTGCATGGCTTTCCAAAGCACAAACTCATCAGCCTCATAGCCGGTCTCTTCTAGAAGTTCTCGCTTTGCAGCATCAAGTATTTCTTCACCCTTATCAACTCTACCACCAGCACCTCCTATAAAAGTCTCCTTACCTGGCTGTTCTTGTTTAGTGAGAATTATTTTTTCATCATCAGTGACTGGAAAAACAACAACTGTATCTGGTCGCTTTAGCTTTTCAAAAGTCTCAATAGATCCATCAAACATTTTTTGTTGCCACTGATAGACATCAAAAATTACACCACTAAAAACTTTTTTAGCATTGTTTGGTAGTGGCTGCTTTGATTTTGGTTTTTGGATATTCATGAAATTCCCAGTAGTAGCTTATACCAACATTTGATCTAAAAGCTCAATCATTTTTTTTGCAAAGTCTCTTGGTCTTCGAGCAATATCTTCTTGATCCTCATTTTCTAGTCTCTAGTTTCTGGTTTCTATAGTTAATCTTTTTAAAAAAATTGTTGTAGATATTCTTATCGGCTCAAGATTAAGAGTGCTTAATAAGCACAATTATATGCCGAATTTATTATTTTTTTCAGATTAAATTTGCCTGAGAATTATCATTTACTCAATAATCGCAAGCCTCTATGACCAAGGATCGCTCCAGCCAAACGCCGTGCTTCTATTATCCTCACTAAATCTTCCTCCATATGCTGGTGGATTTCGCTCCATGTTTTTAGGTTTATCTTCAGTTTCAAAAAGATCATTTAAAAACGCATCAATCTTGTGTGTTATTTCCACAATGGTTTGTCGATAAGCCTCATAGTCCCCGAAAGGATCTGGAACCATTATTATGTGAACTCGATCATCATTAAGATCAATAAATGGATAATCTTCAGCAAATTTTGGATACAAAAAATAAGAATA
>CAZQWI010000124.1:909-1762 GCA_964596995.1 uncultured Pseudomonadales bacterium | reverse complement strand
ATCAAGGCTATCAGGTTAAGTGCGCTAGTCCTGAGCTCACCGTTAGCGCTACTGCCTTAGGAGACATAGAAAAGTATTTTTCCGAAGGAGTTGAGTGGCCAATTTTTAATAGATTCGACAATCAAGTACTCGCAGTTGAAAGTCAATCTGATTATGTTTTGGATTTACGCAGAGCAACAATTCCTATATATCGAGATTTAGACGAAAAATCTCCAGGCAAAACCGCTTCTTATGAGGCGTTTTTTGGAACTCTAGATCCCAACACCGTCGATTCTGCAGATACTGGTGAAGGGGTTTTACATACAGGAGTTGTTAACAATCTGCTCAAACCATCTCAGCAGTGCATCATAAAGTTAGACAACATGCGAGCAGCCAAAAATCTTTGTGAAAGACTAGAAAATCCAGAGTTATGTTCATTGCATTTCAAAATACCAGACTCTAAATATTATCTATACAGCACCGACCTGCAGGAATCAAACGGCCAAAAAAGCTTACTCACAGCAATAGAGTCATTTATGTCAAATAATAGTGGAGTTGGATGCCTAGAACTGATGAATCCTTATGAATCTAGATATACAATCGATCGCGGTGAGTTTGCTGATATTCAAGACGCTGTTTTAAAAATGTCAATTGATCTTGAGTATGTTTACAGATACGCTTTTATTGTTTTATCTCCTTTGCAGAACGTTGACGAGTGGTGCTATATGGATTGGCATCTTGAAGATCATTTCTGGTTCTTAAATAATCATCAGCAAGAATATCTTCAAAACGAATGTCTTGATAAAAGACAAGTCGATAACTATAAAAAAAGAATTCCTAGTTTTGTGGCCATCAAAATTCCCACTGTTGCCAC
>CAZQWI010000124.1:0-863 GCA_964596995.1 uncultured Pseudomonadales bacterium | reverse complement strand
ATCGAGTCGCTACCATTTTTAAAAAACTCCGCTTAGGTCACAGCTAACACACTGGGCAAGATTGTTGATAAAGAAAATAAGCTAGAAATACTAGGGGTAGAAACAAGACAACAACATCTGGAAAAGATTTTGGAGGTTAAAAGAGATGTTTGGGATTGTGAAAGTGGCGAAGACTGTGAAAATCGAAGATTGGGGCTAGTTGTAGACTGTCAAGGCATGGCTGTATGTGAGGGAGCTCATGGAACTGGCACCGAGTTAAAACTAGCCTTAGTCCACATGATTAACGGCAGTAAACAAACTTGTGCTGGAGAAACATTTTTTGCTAGTGACGATCCACTTGATATATTTACTGGAAAAGACAACCCCGCTCCACATGGATATGCAGAAAATGTCACAGCAATTGGTAGTGCCGCCATTCAAAATGCTACGGGAGAAGATGTTGATGATCCTCAAAGGTTTTTTTCTGAAGAATATTTTAATGTTAGGATGGCTTCGGTTAAGAATAGTCTGTGGCAATGGAGACTTGAGTTAAATGAAAAACAAGCTATGGATATTAAAAGAGGTCTTGGCGAACAGATACAGGAAGGCGAAGAAGAGCCTCTCATTTCTGAAAGCGTCAGAATTCATATTGTGGCGCCACTTGGCACAGAGCTTAACTACATCGAACACATGTTGTCATCTGTCTTCACTCAAAAACACTTAGCAACAATGGTAAAAGAAAACGTTATGTCAGATGCTGAGGCAGCAACAGGAAACGTTGCTAGATATTTCCCAATAATGGGAGTAGATATGGGATTTAACGATCAAGGAAATCATCATTTTTCGCATGAAGACTGTAACTTTAAAAAAGATGAGTTTGGGAA
>CAZQWI010000123.1:0-1806 GCA_964596995.1 uncultured Pseudomonadales bacterium | reverse complement strand
AGTTAACGAAGGATTTGTTCCAATAACATCAGATAGGCTTGGTTGCATTTCGGCCAGAGCTTCTAAAAAGATAGGATCTTTCGTTTCAACAAATTCTTTTATAGTTGCAAACAATTGACTCACTTGTTCAACTGAAAAATTATCAAGGCAGCCTGTCTCATAGATATTTCTCCATAAATCATGCCTACTTGTATCAATATATTTTCCTCTCATGAAAACTGTTCCAAGTGAATGAAAAACTATATAACTCTTTTCAAGAGTTTCTGAATTAGAGGTATAACGATATCTCTTATAATCAGAAAGTTCACCGTAAGGCCGAACCCCAAGTTTTTCATCGTCGTATCTTGCCACAATCGTAGCATTTGTCATTAATTTCTGATTTGCCAAGATCTCTCTAAATGAGTATTTCTCTTGAACCACAAAGGATATGTCAAGAGGATCTGAGTCATAAGAATGCGGATAGCTAAATAACCAAGAAACGTCAAAACCATGTTCAAGCAAATCCCATATTTCTGGAACTTCTTTTTTTAGTTTTTTTAGTCTCGTAACTGCAATAGCCAATCGTTGTGGCTCAGATCCAAGAATATCAGTCATTATTTCGGAGTGAGTAGCCATCTCTTTAAAACCAGTTGTAAGTTGAGAATCGTTAGCCAAAATTAACAACTCTGGAAGATGCTCAATTCTCAAACGATTTCCCTGAGATATTTCTTTCCACAGTTCTTTCGCTCTTTGGATATTATCCTCACTCGATAATTCATCAAGTTCAGCTCGGTCTAAGTTAGATAATGCAACGACTGGATCTTGGATTACTCTCATTGATCTACTTAGCTCTCTTTTGTGTTTATGGGATTGCTCATCATAGTTAGAGGAGGAGTTAGAAAGATCTATTTTGTCAATTTCATCAGAAAACTTTTCAATCAAAGCAATTACTTCTGAAAAATTTGGAGATTCTACCACTTTACTCAAATCTTCGGCATACTCTGTAAGATGATATAGAAAAAGCGATGGATATGAATAATAGCCATCAAAATCTAATGGGTGACTAATATCCTTAACTAACTGAATGGGGTCATCAGAAAGAGAAATTATTCTGCAAATATATCCAAAATGATTTTCATCATATCGATAATTCTTACAACGAGATTTTTTTTCTGCTAACTCACCTTCTCCCTCTTCAACTTCAGAACAAAATTGAATACTGTTTTGGAGATATTCAATTACACTTAACGCAACTTCTGGATCATAGCCAGCTTCTTTAAATTGCCTGTATGCCCTTCTTTTTTCATGAAGATCCCAACGAAATTCTTTAACCAATTGCCGTTGTTCATCAGTATTTAAAATGTCATCAAGATTAACAAAAGTAGCAAGCACAATACGAGGTTCTTGATGAGCTAATTTTTTCAAGATATCTAATAATCTAGCTAAGTTGGGTGACTCTATCTCACTAATGTTTATCCTATCTTGATCTCGTTGTAAAGAAGATGCATCTTCAGTCATTTTACTTAAATATTGTTCTTATTTCAGGTATTTGTGTCAACTCAATAATTACATTGGGTGAAAGTTCCCTATAGTCACTGTTTTCATCAGGAATTATTGCCAGAATCTGTTGAGATATCTCTTTTAGTCGATTAGTCGATATTTCACCCGCCTCAAGTTGACTAATAAGTAAAAATACTACTTCTTTCTGAATCTGTTTTGAGGATTTTTTCATTATCTATTATTTCGAAAACTGGTTACACTTTTGCTAATTAGTGTTTAGGTCGCGATACATTTGAGACTTTAGAAAGGTCTTAAATATGCGACAGT
>CAZQWI010000122.1:0-1854 GCA_964596995.1 uncultured Pseudomonadales bacterium | reverse complement strand
AAGATAGTTACATAACCCTGCATCTCTGCCAAAGGCACATCAGCTGTAATGATAACAACATTACCTCTATTTTTTGTACCTTTAATATTGGCTCTACGACTACCCAAATCTCCAATCACATCTCCCATAAAATCTTCTGGAGTTGTAACCTCAACACTCATGATTGGCTCAATTAAGACCACTTTTGTTTGTGAAAGTGCAGTTCTTAAGGCTTTTGAACCAGCCATCTTAAAGGCAATTTCACTCGAATCAACTTCGTGATACGAACCATCATAGACGGTAACCTTTAAATCAACCAAAGGATAGTCAGCAAGATAACCTCTCTCCATCGCATCCTGAATTCCTTTATCAATTGGAGTAATAAACTCTCTAGGAATAACTCCACCCTTGATAGCATCAACAAACTCATAACCAGTACCTCTGTCTTGAGGCTCAACCTTAATCAAACAGTGGCCATATTGGCCTCTACCTCCAGACTGTTTAATGTATTTTCCCTCACCTTGAGTTTCACTTAAGATTGTTTCGCGATAAGCTACTTGTGGTTTACCGGTATTGGCTTCCATACCAAACTCACGCTTCATTCTGTCAACTAAAATTTCTAGATGTAATTCTCCCATTCCACCAATTAGAGTCTGGCCTGTATCATGATCAACCTTAATCTCAAAAGTTGGGTCTTCGGCACTAAGTTTATTTAAGGCCACACCCATCTTTTCTTGATCAGATTTTGTCTTTGGTTCAATTGCTAAATAGATCACTGGTTCGGCAAAAACAATTCTCTCTAAAACTATTGGGTGTTCAGCGTCACAAAGAGTGTCTCCTGTTGAGTTGTTTTTAAGTCCAATAATAGCCACAATTTCACCAGCTCTTGCTTCTTCGATCTCCTCTCTTTCATTAGAGTGCATCAACAACAAACGACCAACTCTTTCTTTTGTATCAGAGCTAGAGTTATAAACATAGCTACCTGATTTTAGAACTCCAGAATAAACACGCACATAGGTAAGTGTTCCAACATGTTGATCAGTTTGAGTTTTAAAGGACAAACCACAAAATTTTTCTTCAGGAATTAATTGTCTTTCTTCCTCCTCTTCAGTTTTTGGATTTTTACCCTTGATACTTTCAATATCTAAAGGAGAAGGCAGATACTCAATAATGGCATCAAGTAGAACTTGAACTCCAGTATTTTTGAACGAACTTCCACCAAAAACTGGTACTAAACTGTAATTGATTGTTGCTTTTCTAAGAGCAACCTTTAGTTCATTGATTCCCAACTCTTGCTCCATCAGGAATTTTTCCATCAAAGCATCATCTGTTTCAGCAATAGCTTCAACTAGCTCGGCTCTTTTCTGTTCAACTAGATCTTTGTACTCTTCAGGAATCTCCTTGATTTCTGGTTCTGTATCTTCTGATGAATCTTTCCAGAATAAAGCTCGTCTTTCCAAAAGTTGGATAACTCCTGAAAAACTAGTTTCAGCTCCCATGGTTAAAACCATTACCGCTGGCTTAACGCCAAACTTATCCTTGATATCCTGAACGGTCATATCAAAATCTGCACCCAGTTTATCCATTTTATTAATCCAACAGATTCTTGGAACATTGTATTTATCAGCTTGTCTCCAAACAGTTTCTGATTGAGGTTCAACTCCAGAAACACCATCAAAAACGCCAATTGCACCATCCAAAACTCTTAATGATCTTTCAACTTCAATAGTAAAATCTACATGACCAGGAGTATCTATTAAGTTTATTCTGTAGTCGGCAACAGGCAAGTGTACTTGATCAAAATACTGCTTCCAAAATGTAGTGGTAGCAGCCGATTGAATGGTAATACCTCTTTCTTGTTCCTGCTCCATCCAG
>CAZQWI010000121.1:990-1874 GCA_964596995.1 uncultured Pseudomonadales bacterium | reverse complement strand
CCGTCGGTTTTTCAAGGCTTGGTCTTAAAACATCGGTGATTTGTGAGACAGGTCGAGATAACTTTTCATATTTAGTGCTGAAAGATCTTAAAGATAATGGCGTTGATACAAATCTAGTGATATCTGAAAAGATGGAAAAGACTGGAGGATCGGTAATTTTGACATGTGAAAAAGGTGAAAGATCGGTTCTTGTCCATCGGGGAGCTTCAGCAAAGCTTGATCCTTATGATATTTCTGCCTACTGGCTTTCACAAACAGAGTTGGTTCACCTTAGTAGTATTGGCGGAAATCAAAAAACGTTAGAAAAGATTTTTCTGTCAATCAAGCGCTCTGATTCAACCAAACTTTCTTGGAATCCGGGCAAGGCCGAGCTATTAATGCTCGCTGATGAAAGATTAATAGTAAGTGATATTCCTTGTGAGGTTTTTTTAGTTAATAACGAAGAATGGCAAATGATTGTGGATGTTCAAAATCAAATACTAAACAATTTTCCTTTTGTGGTGGTTACGGCTGGAAAAAACGGCGGCGATGTTTATTATCAAGCTGAGCAGTTATTTCACTTTCCTGCTTTAAGTTCTGGTGTTGTTGACTCAACTGGAGCAGGAGATTCGTTTTCAGTGGGTTTTGTGGCCGGTTTATATTGGGGAAAAACTCCTCAAGAAGCAGCAATTATCGGTGCCAAAAATGCAGCTAGTGTGGTTAATAATTATGGCGCAAAAACTGGTCTATTAGCAAAAGAAAAGATTCTGGAAGAGATTTAGCTGTTTTTAAAATAATTCTATGACTCAAAAAACCGATTTTCAAAATATCCTTCAAAAAGAGATTGAGGAGCTCAAGCAAAAAGTCCAGCAGGCAAAAATGCCTGAAGAACTTCGTTATAAAGC
>CAZQWI010000121.1:0-980 GCA_964596995.1 uncultured Pseudomonadales bacterium | reverse complement strand
TCAGCGAGATATTGTAGCTCTTGAAAGAAGTATTGAACTTGGTAGCTATGATACCAAGCACGAGATGGTGAGTAAATATATCGAGTGGGTACTAAAGATTCCTTGGGAGAATGAGACTAAGGATCGTCTTGATATTGAGGTAGCCAAAGAAATATTTAATAAGCATCACTATGGGATGCAGCAGATCAAGGATCGATTTTTAGAGTACATCTCTGTGATTGCTCTCAGAGAGCGTAATTATCAAGATAAAGATTTTAGAGCTCCAATTTTATTGCTGGTTGGCTTGGTTGGTACTGGTAAGACAACCTTTGCCTATGCTCTCGCTGAAGCTTTAGAGAGAAAATTAGTTAGAATTCCTTTTGGAGGTATGGGTTCAGCAAAGGAATTGCGAGGAAACTCTAGATTACTTTTGGGTAGTGAACCGGGAAAAATTGTCAAAGGCCTGTGTGATTCTGGAGTCAGAAATCCCATTATTCTTTTAGATGAAATTGATCGTGCTTCTGATGAGGCAAATCAAGAGATTATGGGTGTGTTGGTGGAGTTGTTAGATCCTGCTCAGAATAACTCTTTTGTTGATAATTATATTGATTATCCAGTAGATCTCAGTAAGGCAATCTTTTTAGCAACAGCCAACAATACAGGTAAGATTCTTACCGCAGTCATGGATAGATTAGAAAAAATAACGATGCCTTCTTATTCAGATCATGAAAAGATGGTAATTGGCAAAGAGTATATTTTTCCCGATCTATTAAAAAAAGCTGGATTAAAACCTGGCCAGCTGGTTGTCAATGATGATGTTTGGCCGGCAATGGTAAGACCGTTAGGCTTTGATGCTGGTATACGTACCCTACAAAGAACTCTAGAGGGAGCGGTAAGAAAGGCCGCCAGAATTATTGTTGAAAGAGGATTTGAAAAAGTGGTTATTACCAATGAAAACTCCAAAATTTTCCTGCCAAAGTATTAAAATGAATTACTTGTTC
>CAZQWI010000120.1:0-1902 GCA_964596995.1 uncultured Pseudomonadales bacterium | reverse complement strand
ATTCCCCCTAGAACCCCCAATTCTGATCTATTCCCCTAAAGCAAGCTCACGGGGTATAATCAGAATTAAATAAATCATTTTTTCCTGGCCAATACTACAATCCAATCGACTTCAGGTCTTGTTAACTCTAGATTTTCCTCAGATTCGTTAAATTGATCTGCGGATATTATTTCAAATCCAAACTCTTTGATCATATTAACAAGATTATCTAATTGAAAATATCTAAAAAACCTTTTTGCTTCTGATAGTTGATCTATTACCACTGCTGTTTCCATTGAAGACTTTTGTGCTTTTACTCTAATAAACGCAACTCCGCCTTTTTTGAGTATGCGAGAAAATTCACCAAGAGTTGTTCTTACTTGATCTAAGTGAGGTAAATGAAGAAGAGAAGCATTGGCCCAAACTCCATCGACAGAACAGTTTTCAAGAGGGACATTGGTCATATCAGCTAGAATAAAATTTATTTTTGGATAACGTTTCTTTGCTTCATTAATCAATCCCTCTGAAAGATCAAGTCCTAAAACTTTACAGCTATTCTTAGCAAGAATAGAAGTATCTCTCCCTGGACCACATCCAATATCTACAACGACTGGAGTATCAGGAAGGAGATTTAAAAATTTTTGGATTTGATTATGACGTGCTCTTCCAGAATTTTTGTCGGCGTACTCTTTTGCATTTTGATTGTACCAATCAATTGTTTTAGAAGCTTCTATTTGAAGTTCGTCAGTCATATTCGAATTAACAGTAAATAATATTTAAATTTGGATAGCAACATTTCTTGTTATTTATTATTTATATCATCTTTAGAGATTCATGACTACAAATATGGATAAAAAAATTAAAGGATATATGAATGAAGTTGCTGATATATTAGAATTGAGTAGTTAAATGATGCGGAAGATTAATTAAATTATAAATTTATAAATGTCCCTAGAAACGTTTTCATCATGCACGAGACTAATCTCACTCAACCATCTCTTCCAACAAAACCACATCCTTGGGAGGATGAGAATCCTGAAACTGTAGCTTTTTATAGGGATCACTTTGCAAATGTGACTGCTGCTTTTGATGGTATCACAATAAACCCTCTTTTTTTGTCTAATCCAGATCTTCAACAACAAATTCCAGGGTGGCCAAATCCTAATCCAAGTTTATTTTGTCTCTTTTCTGTACCCGCAGGAACCACCAAACAAAGACAGCTGACTACTATTGCGAGTAATCACTGGGGAATGGGTAGAGGGATCTCTGCTCTCAAGCTTCCTATAAGAGGAAGTCAGCTAGCAGAGGCTATCAAAGCAGAAATTCACAAAAAAATAAAACCTGGATTAATTGGTGTTTTTGATCCTATCACTGGATTTTTTTACACAAACTTAGGTTTGAAAGGTAATGGACCCACTGCTAATGAAATAAGAAGAACAGGGCAAGGAGCAAAGCATAGACGTGAGAGTTTTGAATCTTGGGGTATCGTTTGGGAGTCTACATCTCTAGAGATTGAAGGACCAACGCTTGAACAGCTTGCTGCTATCGGATTTAGGGTTGGGAGAGTGATTGGTACTGCTAGACTTGATGGAGAAAAACTTATGGAAATTGTAGATCCTCATTATCAAGAAGCTGGTTTAGGTGACCAATATAATATAAAATTTGAACTTGAAAAGGTTTATCCATCTCGTAAACCAGCCATTATTTTGCGACTTGGAGGAGGTGTTCGCGCAGATGTGATGGATCGCGCAGAAGCTTCGCTTGGATTGCTCGAAGATGGTATGTATGGTTTATCTTCAGAGATGTTCAAAATGGGTGAGGTAGAGGGCGAGCAAGGCAGTAAACTTTTCCAAAATAAGTATAAATTTCCAACCTCCTATGCTCAAATTATTGATAAACTAAGCGAATATGACTACTCTCAGG
>CAZQWI010000119.1:0-1913 GCA_964596995.1 uncultured Pseudomonadales bacterium | reverse complement strand
AAAGTACCAAACCTCATCGAGCCAAGAGTTGTTCATGCAATATGTTGTTCAAATAGATGATGTAAAAAGAATCTTAGGTTTTTTGAGATTAAGTTTGCCAATAAATAAAGGATATATTGAAGAGTTAAATAATTGCGCAATTATTAGGGAAGTGCATGTTTATGGTCAGTTGGTAGGTTTGGGTCAAGGTGCTAATGGAAAAGCACAGCATCTAGGTTTAGGCACTAAATTACTGCAAAAAGCTGAGCAGTTAGCTGCAGAAAATGGATACAAGAAATTGGCAGTGATTAGTGCCATTGGCACTCGTGAGTATTACAAAAAGAGAGGTTTTGAGGATGGGGAATTGTATCAAATGAAACAATTAAATAAAGGTTAATTTTTTTGATGAGCTAAAAAGTGTAGTTGTAGCTGAGTTGCTGGATAAGGATGTCGAAATTTTTCCGTTTGGAGAATTAATTAATCCAATCCCAGATATAATATTTCCTTGGTAATCAAGATTGCATTGTATTAATGCACCATCAGAGCATTTTGCATGATTATATTGCTCTTCAGGATTATTTACATTTCCAAACTTTTCACTTCTATTAACAGAACAAGAAAAATTTTTACAGTTAATAGTTATTTTTGATTCTGAGATTGATCCCAAACAGGAAACTTTGTTGCCATCATCATCTAAAAATCCAGAAGGAATTTTGTAGTTTTTTGTTGACCAAGCAAGAATGGCCAATAATTCTTGAGTATCAGATTCGTTCATATTCTAGTTTGCTTATTTTTCTTCAATCTCAAATCTATCTTTCGTATAAGCAATTTTTTTCTTCATTACTTTTTCAACATCGATATCAAGCTCAATAGCGAGTAGTAGCAATGAGGCCATCACGTCTGCAAACTCATCCTCCACATTCTCTTGAGAAAAAGCTGCTAATTTTGATTTTCTTTGAAGATTCATGCTGGTCAAGATTTCATCTGCCAGCTCTCCAAGCTCCTCAACGATTTTCATTGTACGAGCAAAAACTCTTTGATTTGCAGATTTTAAAGGCCAGTGATGATTTAAAAACTCACCAATAAATTTATATTCATCAACAAGATTTTTGATTGTCATAACTGGATATTGTATCACGATCAATTCTGATGATACCCCAAAATATCATTATCATTGTTAAGGTATTTTTCTATTTCTTTTCTTAATCCCTCCCCTATCGCTGGTAATCGACGCCATTCATTTTTGTTTGAAGGATTAATTAAGGTGATTAGAAGCTGTAATTGTTGTGGTAGTTTTTGCAATAGTTGATGCTGTTGGATATTTTCCCAGCGATTTTTTTCTTCTTGTGAAAATTTGATATTAATTGATTGGCAGTTACTACAAACTCCACAGTCATCATCAAGCTTATCTCCAAAATAATTAGCTAATTTTTTTTGTAAACAACTTTTCCCAAGAACCATTTCTAAAAATGTTATAAATTTTCGTTTCTCTATTTTTTTTCTTGCTGTAGAAGTTTTTGAGATCATCCCTTCTTGAATGTAAGCATCTTTTTGATGAAACAATAAATAACAGTTACTGCTTTCTCCATCTCGTCCTGCTCTGCCAACTTCTTGATAATAATTTTCAATATTAGCAGGTAGTTGGTAGTGAATCACAAACCGAATGTTGCTTTTATCTACCCCCATACCAAAGGCATTAGTGGCCGAAATTAACCTTGACTTATCATGAATAAACTGCTGTTGGACTTTTTCCCTCTGAGCGCTTTCAAGTCCTCCGTGATATGGTAGCACTGGAGTGTGAGTTAGTTTATTATCAAGGTTAAGATGATTAATTAGAGCAGCTACTCTCTCCGTTTCTTTTCTGGTCGAACAATAAATAATTCCTGAATCATTGCTGTGTTTTAGCAGAAGTTTTAGTAGATAAAGTTGCTTAA
>CAZQWI010000118.1:0-1949 GCA_964596995.1 uncultured Pseudomonadales bacterium | reverse complement strand
CTAGTTGCTCAAGTTCCTGCTGAAACCTTTCGGCCTTAAAGATGAATAAGCAACCGTCTAAACCTCTAGTTATCACCCATTTATCAGCATCTTTTCGAAACTCTTTTGGTAAAGAGATGCGACCACTGGTTTGAAGTTTGTAGTAATACTTGCCGATGAACACAGTTATATTTGTTATTAATAAATATTTATAGGTTACTTTACCAAACTATGCCATAATAATGACACAGACTGACTAATGGTGTAAAGACGAAGTTTTATTCGGGTTTTACCGTTGTAGCAATAAACGGCCTAGATAAAAAAAAGAGTGGTCGTGAGACCACTCTTAAATGCGGTGAAAAATGATGCGAGAAGTTAACGGATGACTGTATAAAGTTCCATAAACTCTACCTCGGCTTTCGCAACTTTATCTTCAATGGTTGTATCAAATGTAACCCATTCTGATCCGTCATAGCCAACAACTTTTGCTGTATCGGAGTCTTTTGAAAGTCTAATATTAACCTCACCTTTACCTTGGACAGCGGAGCTGGTGGTGAATGAGTAGATGTCAGAAACAAGCTCAAAATCATCAGTTAACTTTTCATAGCCTTCAGGAATACCAGGACTGTTAAAAACGATCATATATCTAATTGAGGCTAGGGATTGTGATTCAAGCTGAAACTTAGCATCCCAGGAAGCGACTTCAGTTGATCGAGTAGAATTATCAATATAGCGCCAGTTAGTTTTTAGAGCATAATTCTCTGTTCCAACAAAGGTTAACAACAGATTACCTCCTGAGATATCAGTGTGATAGGTACAAGCTCCACCGGCGCTACAGCTTCCAAGAAAGATCTCTTCAGTAGCTGGTAAGCTTGTTAAATCTATCTCTCCCATTGCTCCTTGAAGCATCGTTCCTGATTGATACTCTAGCTCATACTCGACGCTAGTAGCCTCTTTATTGAGATGATTAATAGAAATATTGAGATGTTTTCCGTCAATGATTGGCAGAATGCTAACATAAGCTCTCTCCATCACTGGTATAACATTAACTGGTTCGCTAAGACGTCTTTTTTCAGGTTCTTGAGTTACTACTTCTTCAGTTGAACCGCTCTTCTTTAACAAGGCTATAATTACAATAATAGCTAAAATAAAAACTACCCCACCAATGATTATAAGCTTCTTTTTCTTCATAGATATAAAAACTATTTTATAAATTGATTAATTTATTTAGATACTCATTAATTTTATCGATTGAGACCAGTTCTTGTTGTGTGGTGTTGCGATGACGAATGGTTACAGTATCTTTTTCAAGAGAGTCGAAATCAACGGTGATGCAGAATGGAGTGCCAATTTCATCCTGATATAGATAGCGTTTACCGATGTTTCCTCTGTCATCAAAAGTCACTCTGAAACTTGAGCGCAACGATTGATAAATTTTTTCTGCTTTGGCAACCAGCTCTGGTTTATTTCTAAGTAAAGGAAAGACGGCCAGTTGATAGGTAGCCAATGAAGGTTTGATATCAAGATACACTCTTTGAGCATCTTTTCGGTAAGCATCTGTCAGCACCATCAAGAATAATCGATCAATGCCAACCGCTGGCTCCATTACATGAGGCACAATCTTTTTGTGGGTGTATGGATCCAAGTATTCCAGAGATTCACCAGAGTGTTGCATGTGTTGTTTAAGATCGTAGTCTGTCCGATAAGCGAGTCCCCACAACTCATCCCAACCAAATGGAAATTTGTAATCTAGGTCGAAAGTTTCTTTGCTGTAATGACTTCTCTCTTGATCGGTATGTCTTCTCCAGCGAAGATTATCTTGATTGATGCTCAAGGTATTGCTAACGAACACAACTTAGGACAAGTAGCACCTGATTTCTGGCTAAACCCTACTGATAAAACAAAAGATCTCCTTGAACTTAAATGTTTTTATCGAGGACCAGGATTTGATATCGCAAATTTCTTATCGT
>CAZQWI010000117.1:0-2011 GCA_964596995.1 uncultured Pseudomonadales bacterium | reverse complement strand
TGCTTCTCCTTTTACCACTCCCTCTTCTACCTCAATCTGTCTTTGATTTCCAGATTCTGCTGATTGTCCCAAAGCATCTCTTGTTGACCAAATATCCTGTTCGCCCTCTTGAGCATTTATTGAAAAGGGAATGAAGAATAAGGTAAGCGTAAAAAAGACAAAAATAACAACGAACAAAAAAGAGTTGTGCTTGTTGAATAAACTTAATTTTCTCACGATACCCGTATTTTATCTATTTTCTTTAGATCATACAAGAGCTGGGAGTCTTTTTTTAACACATCGATTATTTCTTGCAACTGTAGCAAATTTGATTATACTAATATTTAGATAATCAATTTATCTCAAAATTTATAGAAGAAGTTAAAAATAAAAGTGAATAAACTTACACAATGATAAACCCAAGCGATCTTGAAATGTGGACAACTTACGTTAAACAGGCGAAGCTTGTTTTGGTGATTTTGCCCAACGACGCATCATTTGACCAACAGTTGGCGGCAGCTAGTCTTAGTTTATCACTTGAAAAATCAGAAAAAAAATCAAGCCTACATGGAGTAACTCAAATAGCAAACTCAAGCATCTCTGGTTTAGAAGGATTGACCACAAAGTTGGGCTCCAATCATTTACTAGTAAGTTTTGATTATTCTGCCTCGGCAGTTGATAAGGTTAGTTATCATCTCGATGATAAGAATAATAAGTTTTATTTAACGATCAAGCCACAAAAAGGGGAGAAGCCTCTTGAAAAAGATTCGGTTCAGTTAGAGTATGTTGGTGCTGATGCTGATCTAATTGTTGTATTTGGTATTCAAGAGCTTAACGAGTTAGAACAACTTTATATTGGTTATGAAGATTTATATCAATCATCTAATATTTTACACATCGGTTCTTTAGCTCCAAACTTTCAGTGTGCTCACTCAGATTTGTCAAAGGTTAGTTCGTCTTGTGAGGTTGTTTATCGAATTCTCGTTGAATCTGGAATGCAGATTGATTCAGAAATAGCTACAAATTTACTTGCTGGAATTCAGTATGAAACAGACAACTTTATCAATTTTAAAGCGGACGCCGAAACATTTGAAGCTATCTCGGGACTGTTAAAGGCTGGAGCAAGAAGGAAAAAGGGAGGGTTTAATAAACCAATATCAAGCGAAGAAGTTGCTCCCAAAAACATTCAAGAAAATTTAGATACGGTTAAGCCATTAACTAACAAGGAAGAAAGCTCAAACACCCAAATCTTTTCTGGTAAAAAGGATGCAGGTGATTCCACTGTTCAAAGACCATCGGGATTAAGAAAATAATCAGGAATTAGAGTATTTGGGATTTTGTTTTACTCAACCAAGGATCGATAAATTGGTGGGAAATTTTTTGGGAAATTTGGGTTGTTGTTAAATATACAAGGAGCCGAGCCATCTCCTGAATACCGACACATAAACTCTTCACAACTCATGGGTGGTTTAAAATTCTTGCCGATACATTGTACTTGGTGATGAATAATTGCTTGCTCTCTAGAAATTCCTTCATCGCCAGCTTGAGCTATGGCGTCGGTAATACTTCTACCCTGATCATCGGTGCCAAGACAACCAGTGACAGCCAAACTACCCACAGCGCCCCAGGCTGTCTCTTCTCTTCCTAAAGCCAGTACTAAGGCAGGATTAACACTTCTGTCTGGCTGATTGGCACTGTAGTCTCTAATATAATTAACTACATAATCAAATAACTCTGGAGTGAGGAATGTTTTACTACCGTTTCCCTGCGAGTCGGTAAAAGTTCTGTTGATAAACTCGTTGAGAAATTTGTCTTTATTCGCCGATGCTCTCGAGGCAATGCTATCATCCCAACCAAGGGTAACAACTGGACAATCAAGTTCATCACTAGAACTAGGTGCATCTTGATCTCCAGCGCCAGTTCCGCCGCATCTTCCTAGGAATAAATCTTCAATTCTTTCACATGAGGCCAAATACGAATAAGCTTCATTTATTGGTGTGTCTCTGGTTATTCCAAGCTGAATCTGTTTAAT
>CAZQWI010000116.1:0-2025 GCA_964596995.1 uncultured Pseudomonadales bacterium | reverse complement strand
CCATTGCTTCTGGAGAACCGTTGCCTAGACCATTTTTACGGATGGTTGCCAGTCGTAAACAGAGTTCGCCGTCTTTATTGGCTGTTGTAGTTAAGCTCCCAAGGACTGGTTGGGGATCTCTAGACCAAGTGCTAATTGTGGTTTGCTCAATCTTATCTCCTGATAGAAGATCTCGTTTTATTGTAAATAAATATGCCGTTGCAGTGTCTTTTGGTACAACTACGTACTGTTTATTATGAATTCCTCCAGAATTGGTGGTTAGTACAGCTTGTCTTAGAAGCAATGCAATCTTTTTGGTTGTTTCTTCTGGTTGTACTTGACGTAAAAATTGTTCAAAGAGTGTTTGAGGTATCTGATCTAAAGTGGCTGTGTAATAACCTGGACTTATTTCGTCCAATACCCTAAACTTTTGTGCTCCAGTGGTGTCACTGGCTTCACCGGTCTGAACAGTCAATACTCCATCAAAAACAGAAGCATAATGGGGACCCTTGTCGTTTGGAAAAATCTTGGGATTATGAGCATAATATAAATTATCTGGTCCTTGGGTGATGGTGATCCAATTAAGAGATTTTGCTGGATGTTCAAGTGGGGTAGCGTTACTAATGTATTCTTGTGGATTTGTTTTACAAACGGCAATAGTGCCAATAATGCGGTGTCCCCGGAGAGAGTTTTTGTTCTCTACATTTGCTAAATCTTCAACAAACTCAACTAAATCAGCTAATCCTTGATCTAACCAATCTTCAACATTGTCAACAGCAGCACCAAGCTCACCTCTATTTCTATGCGCGATACTTTGAATAGTTAATGCTTGAGCTTCAGGATGGTTTTGAGCAAACTGAGCAATATTCTGAGCTGACACGGCGATAATTTCGTTTTTTTGACTATAGAAGGACAAGCCTTTTGCCCGTGGTTTTAATAAAAAATTCTGGGCACCAGTTTTAAGTAATGGAATGAACTCGGATACTTTCTCACCATTATAAATTGAAGGTACATATAGTTTGGCCGTTCGATGTAAAACATTGTTAGTTGGAAAGGTTTCTTCAGGAATTACAATCTGTCGACTTTCATCTTTAAAAGTAATAACCGTGATTGGTTTAACAATTGGCTGAAATTGCTCAGTTAAATTAATATTACGATCCACAGCCATTCTGGCAATGCTGTCAGAGATAGCATCTCTAACTATTCTTTCATGTGTTGGGTCTGACAACAATAGTTTCACTTCATCAGCAGTAACTATTCTGGTTGGTTCTATCTGTTGCTGAAGTTGACTAAAAAGGGTCTGAATCTTTTGAAAAATTACCTCGTTATTTACACTCTGGCGAAGTAGATATAAGCAGATATCGGTGAGTTGTTCTCCAAACAGAGCTATAGTGCTTGATCTATCTCCAAGACGTTTTTCATCATTTTGAAGAACTAACTCTTCAGGTACCATGGGGAATAAGGCTACTAGCATTGCTTCATGGGCTGCATCAATTTTTTCTTGACTATTGATCCAGCCTAGATCATGTATCTTTGTGGCCATTGAGTTATCTAAAAATGCATGATCACTTCCTGTTGAAATAGCGCCGTCGACAAAATTTAATTGTAGAGTTTCGTAAAAATAAAGGGCAAGCTGGACTTCTTGAAATATTTCTTGAGGGATAGTTTTTCTCTGTTCGCAAGTTGCCCTTGGGCATGTTGCAGGAAATAGCCCAGCCAAGTCTGGGGATTTGGTAATCAAATCCTCGACTCTATCAAAGAGTTCTTTAGCTAAGTACTCATTAACTCCAACCCCTTGCTCTCTGGCTCTAGCTTGAGCAAATGCCATGCGATGATTGATGGGATGATCATAATGAAAAAGGTCTACTTCTTGCGATAAGCGTGTTAGTAAATCAGAGATTCTTTGATTAATGCTTTCGTTGCTCCTGCCAATTCCATTGAGTAATTTATTTATGTCAATGTCTGGTTGTAATCTAACAATGTCGATCAGAATGCCAGCCAATTGTGATTCTTTTTGAATGCCAAGCTGATTAACCATTGTGGCTA
>CAZQWI010000115.1:0-2113 GCA_964596995.1 uncultured Pseudomonadales bacterium | reverse complement strand
AACCGAAACAGCGATAACGTTGCAGTTGAGGATTTACAAAAAAACTTGGCGATTTTTCTGAGTGAAAAGGACAAAGAGCGCGATAACTTGAACCAGCTTGTTTCAAATCAAGTCTTTGTGAAATAATATTCACTATATCGACAGCATCTTTAACTTGACTAATTTGGCTCATAATTATTTAATGACACTATAATAAAACTGCTATTAACCGTATTATACAGTTAATAGCAAATATATAAATTCTTCTATTTATGAAAAAAAATAACAAAAAAACAACAGAACCAAAACACACTCTTTATAATACACCGTTTAATACATACTTCAGGAAATTAGACAAAATTGACAAGGGTAAAAGGTATTCTAAAGAATATGGCTCGATCTTAATTTTGGGATTAGTTGAAGAAATTGGCGAGATGTCCAGAGCTTATCTCGCCGAACATGGTCGTAAAAAAACCAATATTGCTGCTCAGCTTGATGAAACATATGAGCAAGAGCTAGGTGACATTCTTGTGGCAATCATTAGATTTGCCAGAATCAAGAACATTAACCTTCACGAAAGAATCATCTACACACTCGATAAAATTGAGAAAAGAAAAACAACACCCAAAACCTAAGAATTTTGTTTTATTGAAGCATAATGCAGCAGTCAGTTTGAGTTAAAATATCATTTTCCTGGCAGTATTTAACAGCATTCTTGCTTTCACTACCTGGTTGAAACCAAATTTTATTAATTCCCAGTCGCAAAGCTTCCTTAACTATTTCTTCGCTAACTTGGGGTGGTACCACTAAAATAACTAAATCAATCTTCTCGGAAATTTCTGTAAGTGAAGTAAAAACTTTTTTTCCTAATATCTCCCCTCCTTTGTGATTAACGGGGAAAACATTTGATCCCTGTTCAAGAAAATGTTTAAAGACTATATGTCCATACTTTTGAGTATCTGAAGACGCTCCAACAACTGCGACCGCAGATATATTAGTTAACATAACTGAAAAAAGTTACATATATGTAAAAATTGCTCTTTAATACTCTTTTTTGATGATTGAGAAGTATTGTCAACTAACCAAATTTTCCCATATGAATCTCTGGAAATAATCTTCTCCATCGACTCAAGCTTTTGATCAAAAGAGTACTGACTTTTGAGCCTTCTTTTAATCTGTTCATCATTAAGATTTCTTTTTAATAATCTTTTATGTTGAGTCTCTTCATCCGTTTTCACTAAACAGACATTATTATTTGATAGATAGGTCATATTTGACTCAATTATTAAGGCTGCGTTCAATAAAATTAAACCTTTTTTTCCATTCAGCTCTCTTCTAATTCTAACCAACAGTGGTTGGTGCATAATTTCATTGAGCCTGTTTAGTTTTTTGTAGTCTGCAAAAACTACCTCTCCAAGCACTTTTCTATTGATACTTCCATCAGAATTTTTTACATCCTGTCCAAACTCCTCCGCAATCATACCTCTAATTTGCTGGTATTTAGGTTCTTTTAGTTCTTGATAAATCTGGTGTGTAACTAAATCAAGATCAATGTGAAAAACTGAAATATTATTTTTTTTTCCAAGTTCTACAAATTTATCACTGACATACGATTTTCCAGAACCAATCTCTCCTGTGATAGTCACAATGTGCTGATTACTCATCTTTTCTTCAAGCGCTTGTTTAACATTTAGAGGCACAAACTCATGAATCAGTCCTTGGTCTTTTTGCAACTGTTTAACATTGCTGGAACTAACATGGGCTAATTTTGACCTAGAAACCAAGATAAATGTATCAAGTCCAATCTTTTGAGAATCACCAAGTTTGGATAAGTTTGCCTCATACTCAAAATCCGTTGGATTGCGAACTCCCTTAACAATCACATCAGCACCAATCTCATATGCAAAATCAATTAAAAGTCCAGCAAAAGAGACAACTGTTACATTAGAGTATTTAATTAACGCCTGTTGAGCTAATTGCGTCCTCTCTTGAAGAGTAAATAGATATTTTTTTTCAGGATTAACTCCAATGGCCACTACCAACTCATCAAAAACTGAAGCCGCGCGACGAATAATATTAATATGCCCATGGGTAATGGGGTCAAAGGTGCCCGGATAAAGTACGCGGTTCATGA
>CAZQWI010000114.1:0-2132 GCA_964596995.1 uncultured Pseudomonadales bacterium | reverse complement strand
AAAAAATTACACCAATTAACATTGATAACAAAAGTAAAACCACCGACTGCTTAGTTAACTCTTTTTTTTGTTTATTGGCTAATCTTGAAGTTATTCTTTTTTTTGTCATATTTCTTTAGATCTCAATTGTTGTTATGAACAACTGTAATCATTCTATCATTCAATAAGTTCATAATACAAATTACTGACCAGCTACCATACAACAATAACACCACCCCAGCATCAAGACTTCAAGGGTGTTAGTTAGCGAATAGTTTTTTGTAACTGCCAAGTTCCAATTTCATGTCTTTTTTTGAATACGGCGTTACAAGACAATAATGTAACTGAATCAATTAAGTATGGCTCGAATTTCAAGTTATTTGATAACTCAAAGATTTTCTCTTTACATTTTTGAGAGAGCTGAGTGTTAAACCTAACTAAAGTCATGTTGCTGAAGAAATATTTTGAATTAACATAGACTTTATCATCTGGAATGCCTTCATTTTTCAGCTCATCATCTAAGTCTAAGATGATGCTGTCTAATTCTGGATCGGTTGTCCCAATTAATGCTAAATTGTTTGGAAACAGCAACAATCGATAAAAATATATTTGAAACTGCTTGTGTTTGGGAATAATTCTAGAAAAAACTTCTTTAGCCTTTTGAGCATCATGCTCATTAAAGTGAGGTGGGTCATTAATCACTCGGACATTTTTAACAGTCAAATGCAAAGAATCATTTGGATAGTAGAAGAAACTAGGTTCTATCTTCCGCAAGGGTTCGATAATAGCCTGAACTTGATCAATTAGTTTTTGATGGGGGAGATGAACACTAGTAAGACAAATCCTAGGATCGATTTCATAGTTTGTAACAGGAGAAACCGTACTGAAATTAAGAGAGTTATTATTGACCTGATCAGCTATCTTATTAATTATTTCTTGCTGTTTATGTTGATGGTTGATCAATGTCATTTTAAGAAAATTAGTGGTAACTTTTTTTTATTTCTGTTACCGTTTGGAGCGGGTAACGATACGGTGCTCGAACCTAGAGCTAAAAGACAAAAAAGTCCGAATTACCGCCAAAAAACTGTTTGTGTTCTTTAAACAGGTCGAAAAAACACGTAGTGGTGAAATTGATTGGCTCGAACCCGAAAATGGCTTGATAACTTGGGATAATCAGGTTTTGCCGCCTGTTCATTCTCATATGGAGCGGGATACGGGAGTCGAACCCGTCTTTTCACCTTGGGAAGGTGATGTTGAACCGCTCAACTAATCCCGCTAAAATTATTTTAGCTACTTACTAGAGACTATACAAAAAAACTAAATAAATCTCCAGTAGAATAAAAATACGAAATATGACAGAAGTCCAAACTAGATTTTCCGTTATCAGAGAAGAGAGAGAGTTTAGTAGAAAAACACTACCCGAATCAAGATCTCCAATTGTTCGGCAGGATGCTGATTTAGAAACTCTCTTTCATCTTGCTCTACAAAATTGGGAGGCTTCGTTTGATAGAGACTTTTTTCTCTATAAACTTACCGAATATATCAACACCAAGCCAAAACAACGACTGGACGATCAAGAATTAAAAAAGTATTTAAAAACAGTCCGCAAAGCTTGTCTTATTTTACGTTCAGCACAACATTTTTTTAGTGATGGACAATTTCTACCAGACAATATTATATTCTTTACAAGATACTTGGGAAAAGCAAATGATGCATATGGAATGAAGATCGGAAAGAAATATGCAAAAAGAGTAGCAGCTATTTTAGAAAAAGGAGACTTGGACTTTTCTGGGTTCACTAGAGGATCAGTTCAAGATTATGAAGCTAGAATTTCCGTATTTATTTCCAGAGCAAGAGAGCTTTTAACAAGAAAAAAAATTTCTATTCCTGATTATCATAGATTAAGAAAGGATCTTCGGCACTTCATGAACTTATATCAGATTGCAGCAGCCAATGATCCAACAAACTCGTTAAACATCCAAATTTTTCAATATTTATGCGATCTTAATTCAGATTTGGGCCATGTTCATGATAAATATGTAGTGCAAGACTTAAGAAATCAAATAGATTATGAAAGTGGACAACTTAAAATCTCAAAAAATATAAGAGAGAAACTTGAAAGCTTTTACGATTTCCTTGAAAAGGAATAATAA
>CAZQWI010000113.1:0-2194 GCA_964596995.1 uncultured Pseudomonadales bacterium | reverse complement strand
AATATTACTCAATACTCTCTTTTGCTAATGATGGTTGCTCAAGTTACAGGGCTTGAGGCTCGAGAGTTTGTGCATACTATTGGTGATCTTCACATCTACACCAATCATCTCGAACCAGCCAAAGAGCAATTAAGACGTAGGCCTTATTCTCTCCCAAAAATTGAAATCAGTCCCAAGATTAAAGACATTGATAAATTCACTATTGAGGATTTTAAGCTTGAGAACTACAACTCACATCCACACATCAAAGCAGATCTAGTAATCATCTAAGTTGCTCTTGATAAATAGACTCGTAAGATTTGGCCATCTTTTGAGCGGTAAATTTTTTTTCAAACTCAGCTCTACAGTTTTTGGGTTGAATCTCTTTGATCTTGTCAACAGCTTTAGCCAAAAGATCAACGTTTTGCAGATAGTTTTTGTTTTTTTTAATTTGTGTCCAAGTTTGCTTTTGTTCTTCATTCGTCTCCGCTTGATACTCAACCACATAACCGCTCAGTCCATTTTTAATTACTTCTGGAACTGCACCTTGATTAAAACCGATTACCGGTGTGCCGCAAGCAAGCGCCTCGATCATTACCAATCCAAATGGTTCTTGCCAAGTTGATGGCATTAGCAAGGCTTTGGCTTTGCTCATTATTCTCTGTTTTTCATGCTGATCTTTAATAAAACCCACATACTCTATCTGCTGACCATCAATTTCTGGTTGAATAAATTCTTGCCAATATTTATCTTTACTGTGTCCAGCATAGTGTTTGCCAGCTATCTTAAGTTTTATTCCCATTTTTTTTGCAACCGAGATTGCATAATGAACCCCTTTTGGCTGAATGATTCTCCCAAAATATAAAAGGTGCTCTCTCTTTTCATTGCTAAGTTGATATAAAGCTGGTTCTAAACCATGATAGACATTGCCTACCCAATTAATTTTTTTTTCAGCTTGAAAAGTTTTTCTTTGTGCCATTGAAAAAGAGATCCAATTGAGATGAGGATATTTGGGAAAGATAGCTCGGTAGCGAGTTAAAAAATTAAAAGGCTCGTGATGATTAAAAATGACTGGCTTTTTGCAGAAGTCAGACATCACTAAGGCTTGCTCCTCTTCATTGCACCAGATATGTACTACGTCAAACTTATTTTGATTTGCCATAGAAAAGGCCCTAGAAATAAGCTCTGACTGAACCTGTCTAGACAAAGTAATAAATGTAAGCGGATGTTTTTTTAATAAATCAAGATATGAATCACCGCGAAAAGCAAGCTCTTTCTCAAATAAAGAGAGGTCAGCTGTATGGTTTTTTATTTTAGTTGAATCGCCATCTTCCACTAAATATTTCTCAACTAAGCCTGGACTAAAAACTGTTATTTCATGACCTAGTTTAGCCAAATTTTTAGCTAAACTAATGGCTAACTCACCAGGAGAAAAAATTACATTAGGTAAAATCTCTTGATTAAAAAAGATGTGGGGAACAACCAAAGCAATTCTCATGACCTAACAGAATTAATGATTAATAAGCGATAAAAAACTCTGAAAGAAACCAACTACTCCTCTTCATCATCCAAAAAACTTAAATCAAGTTCGTCTTCAAGAGTTAGATCATCATCGGAGTAATAACCATCTGCGGTAGTTACTGGTTTTGTTGCATGTTCTGGCATAGAGTGTTTACCTTTAATTAATATTTCTATAAAACTTTATAAGGAACTTCTTGTTTAAACCAGTTGTTTTTTACACGCTCAAAGATTTTTTTTCTGGTTTCACTGATTGATTTATCTTGATCAAGTTCTTTTTCAATCACTGCAATCATTTTTAGCTTTTGAGCCTTTGTTGTCTTTTCTAACTCCATTAGTATTTCATCGGCTTGATCATAACTAAAGCCAAATTCGCTTTCGTCAGTCTGACCTGCCCATAATCCAGCGCTTGGAGGCTTATTAATAATTTCTTGGGGAAGGTTTAGTTCTCCAGCCAGTTGCCTAACTTCAGTTTTGTACAAATTGGTAATTGGCTCAAGGTCACTTGCTGCATCTCCAAAGCGAGTAAAATAACCCAAGTAGTTTTCGGTTTTATTTTCGGTGCCAACTACCATAGCTTGGTATTTTTTAGCCTGATCAAACAAAACCATCATTCTTGAACGAGCCATGATGTTTCCTTTTCGCAAAGAGGATATTTCTTCACCCAATGTTGTTTCGGTTGCTCGAACAATCGATT
>CAZQWI010000112.1:708-2211 GCA_964596995.1 uncultured Pseudomonadales bacterium | reverse complement strand
AAGGGTGGTAAATGGAGAGGTGGGGCAGGCTCACTAGCTGTTAAAGTAGCCAACCAACTAAGAAAAAATAGACTTAATAGGAATCTACCAGTTAACTCTAAATTAACTGAGGAGGATAGAACAAAGTACAGAGAAAGCTTAAAACAAAAAGAATTAAGAGATCAGACAGATGAAACTATGAGGGGTAAAACTCCGGGCACAACGCCTACTGCGCCAGCAAAAAAACCAGGAAAAGATGCTTCTGATCGAAACTAAAGATTTTAAACTTTTAAAGTCACGAATATTCCTCATTTAAACGTCTCAATTTTATCAACTAGTTAAACTTTAACAAGTTGCTCAAAGGGAGTGCTCGCTCTTTTGCTGATATCCTTAACTGTTGATTTGGGAGAAATTACTTGTCTATAACTAGCCTCTCTACCTCTTTCATGAGCTTTCAATAATTTTCCTTTTAAAATCTCCTTTAAAATACTTTTTTTCTTTAAAATTGGGTCTTCATTCATCTCTTCTTTATCTTCTTTTGATAATCCTCTAAGAAATTTCTCAACTTCAGCCTTTTCTACTTCCGATAAATTTTGCATAATCTCCTCGAAACTATCCAGCATCCATTGATAATGGATTGAGGCAGAATCACCCTTCTCCTTATCTCTTATTACAACTGGATCAACTGCTAAGGATGGATCAAAAAATGAGTTTACAAAAGTTTCAATTAGTGCTTGAATTGGATCACCTTGCTCAGCTTTATCCCTTGCGGTGCTCCTTTGATCAACGTTCTCATCGTAAAGCTTCTTTGAAAATTCTGAGAAGAAAGCCAGAGTCATCTCAACCTCAAGGTAGTGAATAATAACTTTTCGCGCTTCACTCTCTTTTCCATCTTCCATAAGTCTTTTAGCATCGCCTAAATTTGCTCCCGCAAAAGAACCATATTCATCAAGATCTTCTCCTTTTTTTATCGTCAAAACATCCAGAACAGTTTGTAGAGGGAACATCTCCTCAAAATATTTCATGTCTTTATACAATAGCTGCAAGGCTTCTCTTAATTTTCCCAAGTCAGCATTATTTTCGTAAGCTTTTCTTAGCCCAAAGTTCAATCTAGCTGAATAATCATTAATCAATTTATAAACTGCTAATGCACGCTTAATCTGGTCAGCTCTATCCTCATTAACAGAAAGGGTTGTGTACTGAGTCCAGATCGCAATACTATCTGGATTAGCCAAGTCATAATTTTCATCAGCATACACATTAAGCAGTGATTCCATGGGAACAGGCGAGTTTGAATCAGGCCTACCAGTAACACGAATCATTTGTAGAGTAGTTGCCAATATCTTTGGGAAAATCTTGGCAAATGGATACTTGCTCTCTGGGTACTTAGACATTAAATACCTAACAACGTGAGTATAGAACTTAGTTAATCTTACCTGCTCCGACATAAAACCCTTTGTGTAAACATCTCCTCCTGACCTCGCCATTGTAATCCAAGAGACATCCGAAACAATGCTTTCTGCC
>CAZQWI010000112.1:0-698 GCA_964596995.1 uncultured Pseudomonadales bacterium | reverse complement strand
TGTCTATTGTTGTGCGAAATCCCTAGACGCTCTGCCTCAACGAGAGTAACTACTCTCCACTCATCACCAACTTTAACGATAAATCGTGCTCCGTAATCGTGGTTGCTTTGATTCCACTCATTTATCTCAATTCCATCCCAAAGATATTTGATTTTTTGATTTTTAACATCTATTTTAAGAGAGTCGGTGACCACAGCATTTAGCATCAACTCTTGATCGCTTTTAAATTTATCATCTCTAATGGCTCCCAAAGCAGAAAAAACTCTAATTGCCGTGATAGTTTGAAGCTCTTGATCTGCCGTTATCATTTCTCTTGGCATTAAGGCCCCGATATTTTTGACAATAAACAGAGCTTCATTAATAGTTAAAAATCCAAGATAGTTTTGCTCCATTAAAAGAAGAGCCCTGGAAAAATCTGGAATTCTTGAATCTCCTTCTCTGGGCACTTGCCCATAAAAATTTTTCGCTTCTCTTGAATACCCCTTACTTTCATATCTTTTTATGAAAAAATCATCTTCTTGCTCAACAATTTCGTAAATCACGGACAGATGA
The DNA here is from genome assembly GCA_964596995.1 of uncultured Pseudomonadales bacterium. GTDB lineage: Bacteria > Patescibacteriota > Microgenomatia > UBA1400 > PJMF01 > DAOLOF01. The sequence goes on along the minus strand of CAZQWI010000112.1, from coordinate 146 downwards.
TCATAAATCACCGAAGCAGCCCTAAATCTTTCAACAAAAGGGGTAAAACCATCTATTTGCCATTGATCTCTAACTTTATGTGGATTAACATAAACATCTCTAAAGGCAGAGTCTTCAGTCGGCCTCATCATTGGGGTGATTGCTTC
>CAZQWI010000111.1:0-2254 GCA_964596995.1 uncultured Pseudomonadales bacterium | reverse complement strand
ACAAAACATCTACTCCACTTTTTTGAAGATGATTATAAACATCTTCTGCTGCTTGATCATCAAGATTAATATTGATTAATTGAGCATCAAAGGGTGAGATTTCTTTTGGCCAGATAATCCCCTGTTTGTCACTATATTTTTCAACAATTACTCCCATGGTTCTGGTGGTACCCCAGCCATAACAGCCCATGATTGGATATTTCTGCTCTCCCTCTTTAGTAGTGTAGGTTAACTCAAAATCTTTAGTATTTTTGACCTAAATCAAAGACATTACCTACTTCAGAGGCTCGAGCCAGTTTTAGTTTAGAAGCTTTGCATTTTGGACAGGTATCTCCTTCTTTAACTTTAGCAATTTCTTGGTTAACGCAGTAATCACAGCTTTCGCAGTAAAAGATATCATCTTCGCCAGCATCGGTTAAAACCATAAACTCATATGAAATTTTTTGGGAGAAGCTACCGCCTGAAGCTTCGGTGACCTTAGCTGTTAAACCAACCTGTTTATAGGCTCTGATGTAGGCCTCTTTAACCTCTTGATAAAAATTGTCAAAATCTTCTTGAGTTGTATGAAATGAGTACATGTCTTTCATCTCAAACTCCCTTCCGCGAAGAATTCCAGATTTGGCTCTAAGCTCATCTCGAAATTTCCAATGAATCTGATACATCGCCAGAGGTAAATCACGATAGCTTTTAATTAACTCTTTAGCTAAAGGGGTAATTACTTCTTCATGACTTTGACCAAGAGCATACTCTTTTTTGGTTCGGCTTTTTATCTTAAAAAGAACATCAATGTTGTTCCAGCCTCCAGTGGTTAGCCAGTTTTGTTTTGGATGAAGCATTGGCATCAATATCTCTTGACCTCCAATCTGATTCATCTCAGTTCTAATCACATTTCTAATCTTGTTGAGCACTCGTAATCCCAAGGGAGTGTAGCTGTAAACTCCGGCCATTAGTTGCCGTACATAACCGGCCTGTTCTAATAACCGATGATTAACGGTATCAGCATCAGAAGGAGGATTTTTAAGAGGTTTGAAAGCAAGTTGAGAGAGTTTCATAAGAATGTTAGCCCTATTTCCAGTTGAGTAATTGATTGGCGAAAATTTCAGATACATCAAGTAATTTATGTTTGCTAGTTAATGATTGATGCTCAATTGTGTTTGCAAAAATAACCTTGTCGATTAGTGAGCTCTCTATTTTTTGTTGTGCATCTTTTGTTAGTAAACCATGACTGGCCATAAATAATACTTGGTTTGCCTGAGCTTTTTTTAGACAGTCAGCTACTTCTACCACTGTTGAGCCAGACACAATTACATCATCAAGAACGATGGCATCTTTTCCTATAATTTCTCCATGTAAAGCTACGGCTGTTACCTCTCCTGTATTCAGATCTCTGGTTTTGTCGATATTTACCAAGGGCAAGCCGAGTTTTTTGGCGAAGGTTCTCGCTCTTTTGAGTCCACCAAAGTCTGGGCTAACGATCACTGCCTGATTTAGATCCATCTTCTCCTTAAGATACTCCTCAAAAACAGGTGAAGCGCTTAGATAATGAGTGGGAATATCAAAGAAACCAGGAATGCTATCATTGTGCAGATCCATTAAGAAGACTCGTTTTACATAGCTGTTTGAGATCAGTTTAGCAATTACCTTAGCTGAGATTGGTTCTCCTGGTTGAAAAACCTTATCCTGCAGTGAGTAACCCATCCAAGGAATAACTAAGCTGATGTGGCGCACTCCCATTCTTTCTAGTGCATCAATCATCAGTAGGGTTTCAATAACTCTTTCATCAACCGGATCAATAAATGATTGCACAATTGCCACATTCTCCCCTTTCACTTCATCCATAATCTGTATTCTTTTCTCGCCATTACTAAAGTGAGAGATCTCACAGTTAATCAAAGAACTATCTAGTCGATTGGCAATGTTTTTAGCTAATATGGGATTGGCTGAGCCGGCAAGAATTTTCATTTGATTGTATTTATGTTTAATAATTTGGTGCCGACGAGAGGACTTGAACCTCCATGAGATTACTCTCACACGTACCTGAAACGTGCGCGTCTACCAGTTCCGCCACATCGGCATATTTATCTTGTAGCTTGTAGGACTAATTATATCTAAAAAATGCTATAATTGGGTTTGAAAAGTTGAGATATCTGGTATTTAGCCCCAGTAGCTCAGTGGATTAGAGCGCAGGTCTTCGGAACCTGGCGTCGGGGGTTCGAATCCCTCCTGGGGTACATTTTTATGACAAATCAAGATT
>CAZQWI010000110.1:265-2258 GCA_964596995.1 uncultured Pseudomonadales bacterium | reverse complement strand
AATTGGAGTAATGTTGCAGACATTAGAGAAAATAACCTCTGAACTTGATCAAATTGAAGAACAGCTAACGCTAGTAAACGAAAACCTATCAAAAATTGATGCTTCCAGATATCCAGAAAAAGTTAAGGATGTTGAAATCAGAAATCTATTATTAACCTCTCAAGAATCGGTAGATCAAGCGATCGGCATCTTTTCACAGTTTAGACCTGTCATCGAGCAGCTACCAAAAATTGCTGGTAGTCAAGGCGAAAAGATGAAATATTTAGTGTTGTTCCAAAACAACAATGAACTTCGTCCAACTGGAGGATTTCTCACCGCTTACTCAATTGTAACTATCGAGAACGGTAAGATAACTCCCGAAAAGTCTGATGACATTTATGAGCTTGATCAAAAGTTTTCTGACAGAATTGAGATCCCAGAAAGTTTAGGTAGATACTTAACTACCGAAAAATACTGGCACTTAAGAGATATGAACATCTCTCCTGACTATAAAGAGTCGATGACAACATTTTATGAACATTATCAAACCGTTAGAGGAGAGCCAGACGACATCAACGGCATTATCTCAGTTGATACTCAAGTCTTAACTAGACTACTTGAAATTCTTGGCCCAGTTGAAATTCCTGGCTATGGTACATTTAGCGCACAGATCGATTCAAGATGCGATTGTCCTCAAGTTGTCTACGCGCTCAGCGAGATTATTACTCGTCCTACACCATATTTAAGAGAAGATCGCAAAGGTATTCTTGGCCCAATGATGAAATCAATCCTACAAAAAACGTATGAAGCACCCAAACAACATTGGCCACAGCTTTTTGGCCTAATTTGGGAGACTGTTCAAGGTAGAAATCTACAGATGTACTTTATTGACGATCAAACTCAACTTGCTGCAGAAAATGCTAATGCGGCTGGGAGATTAATCCCTCCAGAAAATGGTGATTTTCTTGCTATTGTTGACGCTAACTTAGGAGGAGCCAAATCTAACCTTTTTACCGAGTATGAGGTTCAGCATCAGGTTGAAGGTCCTACTGATGGCTATATCACCAATAACCTTGAAATCACTTATAAAAATACTCGTAAAGCAGATAACTGTAACTTAGAGGCAGGCTTGTTGTGTCTTAACGCTCCAGCTCCAACTTGGAATAGAATTTATCTTCCAGCTGGATCCAAAGTAGAAAATACACAAGGATTTAATCAAGATCCAAATTTATATGAAGAACTTGGCTTTCAAGTGATTGATGGTTTCTTTAGACTGGATCCTTTGGGCGTTGCTAAAATCAGAGTTAGCTACAAAGTTCCATATACACAAGAAGGTTATCTTCTCAAGGTTTGGAAGCAAGGTGGCGTTAAGCCATTTAAAATGCTAGTAGATGTTAATGGTAATCAATCTGAGTTACTGATTAACTCTGACCAAACATTCCAAGATAGATTTTAATCTTGTAGAAGTATCTGCTAAATAGAAAACATGAAGAGAAGTACCACTGTTGAGAGTATTGTTTTAAAAAGAAAAAATCTTGGAGAAACAGATCGTATAGTAACCCTTGTCTGCCAAGAGATGGGAAAGATTGTCTGTGTAGCTAAAGGAGTTCGTAAACTCAATTCCAGCTTTAGTTCAGCGATTGAACCCGGAAATCTAATCAGAGCTCATTTAATAATCACAAATGGTTTGCCTCTTTTAGTTCAAGCTAAACTAATAGAGGATGCTTCAGCCACTCGATCATCTCTACCCGAAATTCGCAGATTATCTCAAATTTTAGAAATCTTTGATAAACTGTTGGTTGAGGAAGAACTTCCTCTTGAAACATTTTCTGTAATTAAAAAAATCCGTCAATCATTAATAGATGGGGACATCAATTTAATTAGATCAAAGATTAAAACACTTATTAACCAGCTAGGGTTTGCCGATAATACCTCTCAAAAGCATCAAACAATGTTAGAATATGTGCAGGAAGTAGTGGAAAGACCAATGCAGAGTTTTAAATTTTTGCAGACA
>CAZQWI010000110.1:0-255 GCA_964596995.1 uncultured Pseudomonadales bacterium | reverse complement strand
ACTGCTTTGCTTCCAATAAATAAATCAAGCAGATAATTATGCCGCAACAACCTACACTGGATGAGATAGTTTCACTTGCTAAACGACGTGGCTTTGTCTATCCAACATCAGAAATTTATGGAGGTTTAACCAGCTCGTATGATTACGGTCCGATGGGGTCTGTTTTATTAAAAAATATCAAGGACGCATGGTGGAATGAGTTTGTGCTAGCCAGAGATGACATGTATGGACTAGATTCACAGATTATTCTTAACC
>CAZQWI010000109.1:0-2308 GCA_964596995.1 uncultured Pseudomonadales bacterium | reverse complement strand
AACTGTCGCATATTTAAGACCTTTCTAAAGTCTCAAATGTATCGCGACCTAAACATAATTTTTGCTACAGTATTATCGCTGTAGTATAAATACTGATAGAAAATTGCCCCTTAATTTATTCTATATAATTGCGTAGAATATCCGGATTGATTCAGCAAAAATATTTATGAAAGGTCTTATGAGTATAAACTCACTTTTTTACCCAAAATCAATTGCAATTATCGGCGCCTCCAGTAGAGAAAAAACTGTGGGTAATGATGTGGTGAAGAATTTGGTAAATCAAGGGTATCAGGGAAAAATTATTCCCATTAATCCCAAGATTGAAGAGCTTTATGGAGTTAAAGTTTATCCAGATTTATATTCAGTTAAAGAGGAAATAGATTTGGCTGTTGTTGCGATCCCCGCAAAATTTGTTCCAAAAAATTTAGAGGAGGCGGCAAAAAAAGGTATCAAAGCTGCCATAGTTATCTCAGCTGGCTTTAAGGAAGTGGGAAATATAGAGTTGGAGGAACAATTAAAAGAGGTTTGTTCAAGAAATAATATTAGTTTAGTTGGCCCAAACTGCTTGGGAGCAATCAATCCTGAGATCAAGATGAATGCTTCTTTTGGACAGTTGATGCCAGAGCTTGGCTCGGTAGCATTTATGTCTCAGAGCGGGGCTTTATGCACAGCAGTTTTGGATTATGCCAAGGAACTTGGTGTTGGTTTTTCAAAGTTTATCAGTATCGGGAATAAGGCTGATGTTAATGAAATCAAGTTGATTAAATACTTGGCCAAAGATGACCAAACTAAGGTTATCTTGATTTATGCTGAAGAGTTAACCAATGCTCCTGAATTTATAAAAGTAATGAAAAAGATTAACAGGGGTACCAATCCAAAGCCAGTTATTGTCTTAAAGTCAGGAAGAACTGAAGCTGGAGCTGGTGCCATTGCTTCTCACACTGGTTCTTTGGCAGGAGGTGACGCAGCATATAATGCCTTGTTTAAACAAGCGGGAATTATCAGAGCTTCTAGTATTAAGGAGCTGTTTGATTTAGCGCAGATTTTTGCGCTTAATCCACTCAAGAAAGCAAATAATTTCGCTATTATCACCAATGCTGGTGGTCCTGGTGTTCTGACTACTGATGAGGCTACCGATAATGGGCTAGAAATGGCTCAACTGTCAGCTGACACTACCAAAAAATTAAAGGAGTTTTTGCCACCTGCAGCCAGTTCTCATAACCCAGTAGATGTCCTGGGAGATGCAATGGCTGATCGATACAAATTTGCTTTAGAAGTAGTTGCTGCCGATAAGAATGTTGATTCTATCCAAGTGATTATGACTCCTCAATCGATGACCGAGATAGAGGAAACAGCTAAAGCAATTATTGAAGTAAGGAAAAAAATGTCAAAACCCATTGTAGTGAGCATGATGGGAGCCATTACCGTTAAGCCTGGAGTCGATTTATTGAAAGAAGAAAAGGTGGCGACTGCTTCATTTCCAGAACCAGGAGCAAAATCATTGGCACAGCTTGACAAATTTGTTGCTTGGCACAACTCTCCAGCAGATAAGATTATGACATTTTCTGATGTAGATAAAGAAAAAGTCCAAAAGATTTTTCAGGAAGCTAGAAAAAAAGGGCAAACCTCTTTTCCAGAAGCAGAAGCGATGGAGATTATCAAAGCTTATAACTTTCCTGTTTTACAAAGTGAGATTGCTCGATCATCAACTCAGGCTTTAGAAATAGCTAAAAAGTTTGGCTCAAAACTGGCGATGAAGATTGTGTCACCAAACATCTTGCACAAAAGTGATGTAGGAGGTGTGATGTTAAACATCACTTCAGCCGATATAGAAGAAAAATATGAACAGATGATCAAGACGGTTTCAAAAAATAAACCAGAAGCAAAACTTGAAGGAGTGTTACTTATGGAGATGGCTCCAGACTATGGAACAGAGGTAATCTTAGGAGTTAATCAAGCTCCAGGTTTGGGAACAATGATCATGTTCGGTTTAGGAGGTATTTATGTTGAGGTTCTCAAAGATGTAAACTTCGCTTATGCTCCATTAACAAAGGCCGATGCGCTAGACATGATTCAGACACTTAAAACCTCAGATTTGTTTAAGGGTGTTCGAGGGGAAAAAGCAAAAGATATTGAAAAGTTATCTGAATGCATCGGTAGACTTTCTCAACTAGTTACTGATTTTCCAGAGATTGTTGAGCTAGATATTAATCCATTACTCGCCTTACCAGAAGGTGAGGGAGCAAAAGTGCTCGACGTAAGAGTAGTTATTGAGTAATTTATGTCAAAAGCAATTTATGCTTTTTCT
>CAZQWI010000108.1:0-2319 GCA_964596995.1 uncultured Pseudomonadales bacterium | reverse complement strand
TGATCGAAGGGTAAACGATTTGTAGAATTGGATACAGACTCAGCAATCTTGCCATCTTGCTCACTGAAGGTAGCAGCAAAAAAATCTTGGACCAATCTTTGACGCCTAACATGACGTTGATCTGAAGCTACTGCCAATGACGAAGACTGAATTGTCATAAAAATGCTTATCGATTGATAAGCTTCTTAAAATCAAGACCCATCTGGCTAAACATAGAAGCCACCATACCTCGCTTATGCTTTGGAGCAACAGAAGTATTGGGATCTCTTTTTAATCTCATTTTTTTTAATTGTCCAGCTCTTCTTTGACCTCGACGAATGCTGTTGATACGGAACTTTGGAACTGCTCCCATAATAAACCACCCTTCTAAAAATTAATTAATTAAAAAAATCGTTAATAATACTAAATGATAATTTATAGTTAACTCATTTTCTGAGGGGCAAGCCCCTCAGCGTCTTGTCCCACTTGGGACAAAGCCTGCTCCCCTGTGACAAATTATACTCTTCTTGTGTCACATCAAGGGGAATTCCCCTTGAAACCCCATTCTGATTTATTTTTTGTAAAAATATTTGAAAAATAAATCAATATTAATAAACGATAAGTAGCGTATTATACAAGGATTTAGCGTAGAAATCATTACCAAGTTATACCTTGTTCAAAGAACAGATCAATGATATATTTTTAGACATAGCTTGATATAGCGTATATCAATCTGATTTACTTATTGAGTACACATTGAGAGTACAGAGGTAACGTCTTATAATATTTTTTTATTATTACCTATATTAATGATATTTAGAGTAGACCAATCAATTAGTTAAAGCTCCATATGTTAAAACAACTTGAGAGAGAAACTACTTCCCCTAGAAGATATGACCCTTATATAGATGGAGCAATTCAAACCGCTCTTGCTCAATCTAAAGAAAAAACAGAGTTAGAACAAAATCAAGAAGCAAGATATGGCGTATTTTTAGGAATATTAGCTGAAAAACTTGGGGTAAGTGGTCTTAATACTGATCAAGAAGCCCTAAATCATGCCGCAGTTTTGGCAGAGCAGTTAAATACAATTAAAAAAGTTTTTGATCAACTTTCAATAGTAAGTAACTTATTACGTCTTTCACCAGAACAAACTAAGCCTTTTGCTCAGTTCAGATGGAACTCAAAAATAATAAACGACATCATCCCAGCTCTTGATTCTGGAGATTTAAATCATCAAAATCTATCAGCTTTCGCCAACTCCCTTAAACCAACTATATTCACCAGCTACGAGCAAATTCTTGGAATTGCGCAGATTAACGATCCAACTAACTCTGAAAATAGGCGAAAGATCATCGCTCAATTAATGAGTGATCTAGGTGTCAATAAATTCAGCATTAGAAAACTGGTAAAGTTTTTTGAAACTCAACCTACGCTAGCTCAAGTGAGAGCGGAGATTGCGAAAAGAGGTAAACTCGAAAGATTATATTGGACATTTGCAACTTTACTTGGAGTCGCAGTAATGAGTATTGCGTGTGTCCCAGCAACACCAGAAACTACCACTCCAGCTACAGCTACGGTGACCACAACCGTTGAACCTTCTGCGACTCCACCTAGTACACCGACAGCTGAACCAACAACCCCGCCCAACACACCAACAACCGAACCCTCTCCAACTCCGGTAAGTACACCAACCATTGTTCCCCCCGCAGAAATGGGTGGACCTCTTACTCCTGAACAGATTGCAGAGACTGAGCAGATGATGATTGATCGCAATATTAAACAACAAGCAAATCAAGTTATCCCAGGAATTACGATACTCGCAATAGATGAACTATCCGGCATTCCCACTCAGCCTGATGAAGACAGTGGCTATTATCCATTTGCATTGAAAAGACTCGGAGACTCGCTCGCACTTGAGGAAATTGGCATTCACCAAGAGGACAGTTCAAGACATTACATATTTTTTGACCACAAAAATAATAAGGTAGCTCTAATTAAAGCTGATGCTAATTCATATATCACTATAGATTCAACTGGCAACTGGGTTGTTCTTAATGCTGACGGACAGCCAGCTCAAGAGATAGAGTGGCAAAAAGTTGTAAGTGAGGAAGCTCCCCAACCAGAGGGAGAACACCAGCTTGTTGCAATTAATAGGAGTCTTTCGATCAAGTTTTTTGTTGATCAATCTGCGCCAGAAATTTCTGACCCTGCCGAGCTAGAGCGTTTTACAAAACTTCGAGATTTCTTACCAGAGTTACTTGAAATGAGAGGAGAGATATATCTTAGAGTTAATGAATATCTAGGAGTTAACTTTGGTGAAGCAGACCTACAAAAGATGCA
>CAZQWI010000107.1:0-2329 GCA_964596995.1 uncultured Pseudomonadales bacterium | reverse complement strand
AACTAGACCTGCCAAGTGGGCAATATCAGCCATCAAGAAAGCGCCAACTTTTTTGGCTATCTTGGCAAACTTTGCCCAATCCACTTGGAGAGGATAGGCAGTAATACCTGCCACGATTACCTGTGGTTTCTCCTTCAGCGCTAGCTTCTCAATTGCTTGATAATCCATCTTGCCATCCTTACCAAGAGTGTAAGAAACGCTCTTAAAGAAGATTGATGAGACGGAAACCTTCGCACCATGAGTAAGATGTCCGCCGTGAGATAAATCTAAACCCATGATCTTATCACCGGGTTTAATCATCGCTACATAAGCTGCTAAATTAGCTGGAGAACCAGATAAAGCTTGAACGTTAGCATGAGGAACACCAAAAACTTTTTTTGCTCTTTCGATCGCCAAGGTTTCAACTTGATCCACAACTTCTTGTCCTTGATAATATCTTTTGAAGGGATAGCCCTCAGCATATTTATTGCCTAGACAAGAACCAACCGAGTCCAGAACAGCTTGAGAGGACATGTTTTCTGACGGAATCATCATCAGCGTTTCAGCTTGGCGTTTTTCCTCTGCTTTAATGAGTGAGTATATTTCGGGATCAGCTTGCTTGAGATATTTCATATCGCCTCCTTATGCTAATAAATAATTTATTTACAAAAAAGCAACCTTTTTAGGTTGCCAACAGAGATACAATTTGTGAAATATGATGATATTTGTTTGATCGTATTTTTACCAATCATCTGTGATCATTATACCGCAGAAACAGATATAATCTAGTCTGATATATTCAAAAGATCGCTAATGATCAAAAATAAAAAAACTTTGATTAGAAAAAAGATGAAGGTGATAAGAGGTCATCTTTCACGAGATGAGCAAGCAAAAAAGTCTGATCTCATTTTAAAAAACTTGTTTTCACTAGTTGAACTAAAAAAAGCACAAACAGTTTTTACATATTTGTCATTTGGCAATGAAGTTAGTACGAAAGAACTAACTAATAAACTGTTAAAACTAAATAAAACAGTCTGTGTTCCAAGGATAATAAATGGTGATATTAAGCCAATAATTATTAAAAGTCTTGATGATCTTATTAAAAATAAATTTGGCTATTATGAGCCAAGCAGTGATTTTCCTATTGCAAAAAACGTTGATATTTGTATCACTCCTGGATTAGCCTTCACTAAATCAGGAAAACGGTTGGGTTACGGAGGAGGTTACTATGACCGATATTTTTCTTCTCATCCAAATGTTTTAAAAGTTGCCCTGGCTTTTGAAGCTCAAGTTCTAAAAACATTGCCAACAACCGATCAAGATCAGCTAATTGACATTCTTATTACAGAAAAAGAAATCATTAAATGTTTTAGACAATAAAAACGCCCTCAGAAGAGGGCGTTTAAAATACACATTTAAGTTAATTTCATCTAAACGTAATGCTCAATCACTTCAGAGATATCCCTATCATCAGCCCATTGACTCACCAAAGAACCTTTAGATAAAGAGTCAAGCTTTTCATGATAAGCAGGCACCTCTTCATTTTGATAGTAGATACCTGTTAAAAACTTCTCCTTCTCGTCACTACCTAGCTCAAAAGCTTTTTGCCAATCGGCAGTATCGTGATCTTCTAATTCAGCGATATTATCTCTATACCAGTTAAGATCATTAACTTTGTTAAAGGTAACACAAGGCTGCAAGATATCAACAAGAGAAAAACCTCGATGCATGATAGCTGACTTAATGATCTCTTTGAGTTGCTTAAAGTTACCTGAATAACCCTGAGCAACAAAAGTAGCATGATTTGCCAAAGCTGTTCTAATCGGATTGAGAGGCATCTCAATCAATCCTTCTGGGGTTGTTTTGGTAACTGTGCCTTGGGGAGTAGTGGGTGAAGCCTGACCGGTAGTCAAACTGTAGCGCCAGTTGTTATGAACCAGCATAGTGACGTTATGATTACCTCTGGCCGCAAACAGGAAGTGATTAGCTCCTTCACCATAAAGATCACCTTCTCCGCCAACTACAATTACTTTAGTGTCGTGGTTGGCTAATTTTGCCCCAATAGCTGTAGGTAGTTCTCGGCCATGCAAACCATGAATCCCATAGGTGCGATTAAAATCAGCTTCATTTGGCGCACAGCCAACTCCATAAACGATAACTACATTCTCATGTTCTAATTCAAGTTCTTCTAAAGCGGCATAGAATGATCTTAAAATTCCGTAGTTTCCACAACCTGGACACCAAGTTGGAGCGATGGGAGATTTAATACTTTTTTTTGTAATTTTCATATTTTTTTCCTTTTTGATGACTAATACTGATGAGATTAATTATTTATTTGCATACTTAACTA
>CAZQWI010000106.1:0-2372 GCA_964596995.1 uncultured Pseudomonadales bacterium | reverse complement strand
CTTTCTTCAAAGCCTCAGGATAAGGGTCGGCAAGAATCTGAATATGATGATCAAGCAGCTTGGCTTTTGTTTGCCAAAAATCTTGAGGAAAAAAGTTTAACTGGCTATCGCTTGCTAAACTATAGTAATCATGCTCAAAACCGGTAGGCAATAGGTTCATCAAAGGATGCCCACCAGCTCGCAACACAGAGTTTTGTAAAGCCAATGCCATCGGTTTGGCTACATCTGGCACAATTAATTCAACCACTTCTCCTTCACGTAATCCCTCGCCAGAGTTTAGGGCAAAATTAACCAGCACATCGGCATATTTTGATAGGATGCTTTCATCAACCACATAATCTTCAACTAGCACAAAATCTTCTGGAACGATACTGTTATTCATATACCTATTTCTTTTATAATGACAAGCATAGCTAAACCGTAATTATAACCCCAACTATGGACACAACCAATAACTACTATCAACCTCTCAAAAAACTACAAATTTCAGAGAATTTTTATAAAACAAAGCTTGAAGGACTATATTTTTTTAAAGCTCCCAAGCATAACGATGAGAGAGGTTTTTTTAGCCAATTATTAATCGTTCCTGAACTTGAACAGATCATTGGAAATTCTTTTTTACCAAAACAGGTCAATCTAACTCGCTCTCAAACCAACGTCACCAGAGGTCTTCACGCAGAAGGTTGGAATAAGTTGGTGGCAGTAACATCAGGCTTAGCCTTTAGTGCAATTGCCGATATCCGTCCTGACTCTCCCACCTATAAACAAGTTGAAACCTTCCAACTTGGCTATGATCATCTTTCAGAATACGGCTGTGGACTCTATATTTCTCAAGGTTTGGCCAACTCAGTTTGCGTGCTTGAAGGACCATTAAGTTACATCTACATAGTAGATAAACTTTACAGCGAAAGAAGTGAGAGCGATAACCAAGCCATCTCTTTGTTTGATGAGGAGCTAGCCATCAACTGGCCAATTCCCAGAGAACAGATGATTTTGTCTGGAAGAGATGTTAACGCTATCAGCCTAAGAGAGTTAAATGGAGAAAAAAGCTCTCACTAGTTTTTTCTATACAGATTTTTGAAAATCCTCGTTTTCTTTCATGTGGTTATCAATCAACCTTCGCAAAAAGACTGATCTAGGAATACGACGATTCTTTGCAATCCAATCAAGATAGTTTTGATGTGTTGGAGAGATAAAAAAGTTAAAACGAGTGTCTTGTTGGTCAATTAAATACTCTATTGATGTTTTAATAGTTTGACTTAAATCATCTAAGTTATAAGTTGAAAGAATAAATTTTTCTGATCTTTCTCCCAATAGAGCTGGTGGGGCTTTTTTCCTTTCATGAAGAGCTAAAACTGGCTTACTTTTCTCTAATGCCATTGCAATTTCATAACCCACCGAGACACTGGGGTTAGAAACCTCAGCAACAGTCATGTCAGTTTCGGTAATCCACTTACTAACTTGCCCATGATGACTAATTCTATCCTCAACAGTTTCGGCATCCAGATCTTTGGGCTCAATATTTAATATATGATCTGAAATAACATCGTGGCCCTCTTTTTCTAATGCTGCAATGATATTTTTATAATTAACAAGTAGCTCCTGCTTACCTGAAACCGATGCTGTGAAATAAATTTTCATATTATAGGTAATTTTACCACTTCCAATATAAACTGTCTAATCAAGTAACAATAGTGATAACCTGAGTCTAACTTCAACCAACTCTAAAACCACTAATCACTATTCAATTATCCAATTACTTCTATTCCAGTATTTTTGTTTATCTAACCAAGGATTGTCCCAAATATCTCTCACTTCTTGAGTTTTTAAATCTCCTAAAAAAATATCCTTACCATTGATACTTACATATACCAATCCGTCTGGAGTAAGAGCAAAATATGACTTATCTAATTCCTTATTATTTTCAAAAACAACCATGCATTCTTGCGGGTCAATCATTTGATTCACCTGCTCTCTTACCTGTTCAAATTTTTTTACATCTAGTTCAAATTTTTGTCTACTGTCTATTGCTGCACCTCTGACTGGATAAAACTGAAAAATCTTCCATCTTTTTATTTTATAACGCTTAATAATAGGCACCATATTTACAATATCCTCAATATTAATGCTAGCAGCAACCGTGTTAATTTTTAGTTTAACACCGGTGTTTTGAAAGTTTTTCAAGTGTTCAATCGTTCTTTCAAAATGACCTATTTTCCTTGTCATCCTATTGCTCATCTCTGAAGTTGATCCATCTAAAGGAAGATTTAACCAATCAAGTGTTTGCTTTAATCTAGTTGCAATTTCTTTCGTTATCAGTTCTCCATTAGTAATTATCATCGTCATTACACCCCTAGACGAAGTGTATTCAA
>CAZQWI010000105.1:0-2487 GCA_964596995.1 uncultured Pseudomonadales bacterium | reverse complement strand
GGCTGAGAAAAACAATCCAATAATTGGCATCAATAAAAACTCAAATGGTTGAAGGATGACCGATAAAAACGTTTTTTCTTTAGGTCTAGGTGGTCTGTTAAGGGCATCGATGATGACGACAACAATCATTGACAGCAAGGCAAATGTCAGGAGTAATGACGTTACTTGAGGAAGAGTTTTGCCAATCATGGTGCGATTAAAATTTTTGTTTAGTAGCGGAGGTAAGCTTGCTGAGATGGTGATGGCAAACCAGTTGACTGGCCACAAAAAGTGATCCTCGATTACCTTTAAGACTTTCATTGATTTATCCCAAAAAGGAGCTTCGGATAAAACATACTGACGAATAATATATGCATCATCACTTACTCCCCAAGCCCATCTTTTTAGTTGTTCGTACTGATTTTTTAGAGTATTAATAAACCCATCTGCTTGAGCAGCATCGCAGTAAACTGGTAAAAAAATTGGATTAACCTCGAAATCACCTTTTTTAGAGAAGTATGACTTGAAGAAAAAACGATAATCTTCGGGAATAACATCTGTGTCCCAATAATTTATTGAATCGGCATGTTTTAAGCTAGTAGAGTAAGTTGAAAAGTTGATTAGCCGATCCTTGCGCATCAAGATATACATCTGGATGACTGAGTATGAGGAAGCCAACACTCTAATTGGAGCAGGTACTTGCCAAATATTGTTGTAGAACATTATTGCCCCCTGCCACACTTTATTATAGGGCTTTGGATCCTTTAAAAATTCATAAGTTAGATTTGAGAAGTAATGTTCATGAAATTTTGCATCAGCATCTTCACTAGTGATAGTAACTTGATCGATATCAATTCCTTGTTCATCAATTAGTTTTTGCTTGGCTATTTTGGCACCCCAGGATGTGTTTGAGGATTTTCCTTTGACTTCATTTTCAATATCTGGGTGATAGGTGTCCCAGATATTTCCAAAGAGATGTGAAAACTCTTTTTGGAGTTGCTTACCCTTATTTTTAGCTTCCTCTCCCTCTCTTTCTTCAAAAGAAAGCATAATATGAATATTTTTTAAAGGATATGACTGTTTGCTTAGGGCGGTTAAAGTTCTTCTTAGAATATAAATTGGTTCTTGGTAAGTTGGAATGACAATCACATGGTGAATAGAGCTCCAGTTATTTGGGAATTGAGTTTTAAGGTCACTAATCCAATCAAAGCTTGAGGATGCCTTAATTCTTAGGTGAGCAGCAATTGAAAGGATTGCAAGAACTATGGATCGGTAAAGCCAGTAAACTGCAAAAATGATTACATAGTAGGCAACCCAAATTGGTACTAGAAAAGAACCCCAAACTGGAAAAAGTATTAATGACCAAGAAACAAACCCTGGAAGAATCTCCAAGGCTCTTTGTGTCTTGACTGGATGGCGTCTAAAGTAGCGTTTGATCATTAGTTTTCTAGTTTATCAACTCCAAAAAAATTAAGAGTATTTATAAATACTTGCTGTAAGTTTACACCATGTTCTTGCTCAAGGTAAGTCGCTGTTTGTCGAATAAATTTCGGAAGATTAACAGATCCTCTTTTTCCTTGAGGGGGTAAAAACGGAGCATCGGTTTCGATAAGTAATCTATCATTTGGCACAATCTTTATAATTTCTCTTAACTCTTGAGCATTTGGATAGGTAACATTGCCAGCAAAAGAGATATAAGCACCGAGTTTTAGCGCTTCTTGAATGTAATCAATTGGTCCGGAGACACAATGAAGTACAAAAGGCTTTCTTGATTGATAATGGCTTTTTAATAATGCTAATATCTGGTCATAAGCTTCTTTTTTATCATCTCGTGCGTGAATAATTAGAGGTTTATTAATTTTATTTGCTAACTGAATTTGTTTTGTAAACAATGTGTGCTGAGTTTCTCGTTGAGATGATCGCTGAGATTCTGTTAACCGAAAATAATCCAGGCCACACTCGCCGATGGCGACTACTAGCTCATTGTGTGCTAGAACTGAGATCTGTTCAAACTGTTGTAAGAGTTGATCTATAGTTTGACTGGAAAAGTCAGCGGGATTGATCCCAACACTTGCAAAAAGATTCTTCTCTTGAGAAGCGATTTCAATAGCTTTTTGACTTGATTTAAGATCCGCTCCGGCAACTAAAGCAGCTTTTATTCCCTCCTGCTGGGCATCTAACCAATGGTTTTGCCAGTTAAGATCCTTGATTGAACCGATTAACTCTTTAGAAAAAAACTGCTCTTTTCCAGAATAAAGCGGCTCAAGGTTATAGTGGCAATGAGAGTCAAAAATCATATTATTATGAGGCATATCATTTTTTTACAGACCAATTTCTTAATTTAACCTCGGAAAAAATGGTGTAAGTGGATTAATTGTTCCCGTGAAACTCTCTAAAATTTTTGATGACAGTGTGGGAGTAAAAGGTATGAGTAGATCTCCAATTAATCTAATTCTTTCTATTGCTAGTATAAGAATCTTAATTTTTTCCTCACCACTTTTTTTCCAG
>CAZQWI010000104.1:0-2508 GCA_964596995.1 uncultured Pseudomonadales bacterium | reverse complement strand
GTGGTAATGACCAAACTCCATGCTGGAGGAAAGTTTGAAAATACCGCTTATAAAGTGTCGGGAGGTCTTCATGGAGTCGGTTCCTCGGCAGTTAACGCCTTATCAGGATTAATGACAGTTATCTCAAAAAGAGATAACAAATATTTTTACCAAAGCTATTCAAAAGGTGTTCCTCACAATCCAGTGGGAGAGATCTCAGAAAAAGAGATTAAAACTCTTTTTCCAACTCAACATCAGGCTTTGTTTGACAATGATACAGGAACTCTCGTTCATTTTGTTCCAGATAAAACCATCTTTTCAATAATTAAATTTAGTTTAGATAATCTTGTTCAAATCTTAAGAGATCGTGCCTACTTGATGGCTGGCATCTATTTTGTTCTTAATGACAATGTTACCGAAGTTGAAAAACATTATTATTTCGAGGGAGGAATTAAATCGCTGGTTGAACATCTTAACATCGGCAAGGAAGTTCTTCATGAAGTTTTCTATGGATCCGACAACTGGACAGATGATGAATCAGGTATGGAAATTGGGGTTGAGGTAGCTCTCCAATACAACGACTCATATCGTGAAATTGTAGATAGTTATGTCAATGTCATCAACACTCCAGACGGAGGCACTCACATCAATGGTTTTACCATGGCTTTAGGAAGAGTTTTGCGTGATTATGCCGAAAAAAATGAGCTTATTAAAAAAGATGAGAATTTTGTTGCTAGCGATGTTAGAGAGGGATTAACCGCAGTTGTGTTTGTTAAGATGGCTGCCAATGATCTTCAGTTTGAGTCTCAAACCAAAACTAGACTGAATAACTCGGAGGCTCAATCGGCAGTTTACAGAGTTTTTAAAGAAAAGTTCGAGATCTTTTTAGAAGAAAATCCAAACGCCGGTAAAAACATTATTTCAAAAATCTTACTTTCAGCCAGAGCTAGAAAAGCAGCTCGTGCCGCCAAAGAAGCAGTAACCCGCAAGGGAGTTCTTGAAGGCACCACTTTACCTGGAAAGCTAGCAGACTGCCAAAGCACCGATCCTTCTCAATCAGAAATCTATATTGTTGAGGGAGACAGCGCAGGAGGCAGTGCCAAACAAGGTCGCGACCGCACTTTCCAAGCCATCTTTCCACTTAGAGGAAAAATTCTTAATACCGAGCGAGCTCGCTTAGATAAAGTTTTCGCTTTTAATGAACTTAAACAACTAATCGTTGCTCTTGGAGCAGGCATTGGCGAAACATTTGAAGCTGATAAACTACGATATCATCGAATTATTTTAATGAACGATGCCGATGTTGATGGAGAGCACATTACCACACTCGGTTTAACTTTTTTCTATCGACACCTTCCTGAAATTATTGACGGTGGTCATCTTTATGTCGCTATGCCTCCACTTTTTAAAATAACTTGCGGTAAAAATTACGAAGAATATGCTTTTACTGAAGAAGACAAAGAGGAAATGATTAAAGAAATTAAAAAAGATAAACCTGACGCCAAAATCGATCTTCAACGTTACAAAGGTTTGGGAGAGATGAACCCTCAACAGCTGTGGGACACCACCATGAATCCAGAATCAAGAATGTTAAAAAAGATTACTGTTGATGATGCTCAAAAAGCAGATATTGTTTTTGAAACATTAATGGGAGATAAAGTTCCACCAAGAAAAAAGTTTATCCAGACTAGAGCTCAAATGGCAGATCTCGATATATAAAATAATTATTACCAGCATTATGTTAACCACATACATCATTGGCCACCAAAAACCAGACACAGACAGTGTTGTTTCTGCCATGGCACTGGAATATTTATATCAGCAGGCTGACTGTTTTGGATACTCTCATCCTAAGGCGGTCATCGCCGATCCGATTAATGGAGAAACCTCTTATTTATTTGATAGATTTGAAGTAGAGCCACCACCAGTTTTATCATCATCCATTAAACCAGAGGATCAAGTGGTATTAGTCGACCACAACGAACTTTCTCAAAGATCTTCATTTTTCAATCAAGATCAGATTGTGGAGATAGTGGATCATCACAAAGCAAACCTAAACTTAAGCAAGCCTATTTTTTTAACTTTTAAGACTTGGGGATCATCCAGCTCAATCATTTATTTTGTAATGAAGAAATCTGATGTTACTCCCACCAAAAAACTTGCCTCACTTATGTTAGCCGCTATTTTGTCTGATACCGTTGGACTTAAATCGCCAACAACGTGTGAACAAGATAAAAAGTTTGCAAAGGAGTTGGCTAAAATCGCACAAATTGATGATCTGGATGCATTCTCTCTTGATATTTTTAAGGCAAAGTCTGATATCAGCAAACTTTCACCAACTCAGATTGTAAAAAATGACTACAAACTGTTTGAGTTTGCTCAACCAACCTTTATTGGACAAATCGAAACCGTTGAGCAAGAACTACTACTCAAAGAAAAAAAACAAGAGTTGTTAACCGCCATGAGTGAAGTCAAAAAAACTGAAAAAGTTGATTATTTATTCTTAGCCGTTACAGACATCTTAAAGGT
>CAZQWI010000103.1:0-2605 GCA_964596995.1 uncultured Pseudomonadales bacterium | reverse complement strand
AAAGAACTAGTAGTATTTTGGCTATGTTCACCAACGGTGATTTTTCTTCTTTGGTGATGCAAGTTAAATACCTGCAACAGGCAGAAAAGCAAACGGCTCAAGCAATGGAGTTAGCCGAAAATCAACGAGTTGTTTATGATGAGCAAAAAAGCATTAAGGAAATTAAACAAGAAAAACTAGAAGAAAAAAGAGCTGAGCTTCATGCGCAACAGCTTGAACTTGAAAGAAGTAAGGCCGAAAAAGAGAGGCTGCTGGCTCAAACAAAAAATAATGAGGCAACCTACCAACGCCTACTTGCCCAAGCTCAATCAGAAATTAACTCGATCAGAGCTTACTCTCAAGCGCTTTTTGGTTCTTCTTACTGTCTTGACTCACCTGCTCCTCAACCAGACGGTTGGTTTTTTAGTCAGCGAGACTCTCGCTGGTGTGGCTCAAGAATTGGTAATTCAAATGACTCAATCGGGGCGGTTGGCTGTTTGGTAACCAGCACAGCCATGATTTGGAAAAAACATGGCGCAGATGTTACTCCGCTAACCATTGCTAATAACAGCAGCTTCTTTAGCCTCAACACCGCCTATATGATCTTCACACCAGCTCCTCCAGGATATAAGTCTGAAACATTTGGAGCCGATTTAGAGTTAATTGACAAGGAGTTAAGTGAGGGCAGACCAGTTATTGTCAGGCTTAGAGTTTATTTTACTGGAGTTGGCACGCACTTTATTGTGTTAAAATCTGGCAGTGACGGAGATTATGTAATGAACGATCCGCTTTATCAAGCGGATATGAAGTTTAATGACAAGTACTCAACCAGTCAAATCACTAGTGTGAGAACATTTAAAAAATCTTAAGTCAGCGATTAAATAATAATTAATTAACAAAAATATGGCAGTGAATTCTAAACCTAATTTCTTAGAAGAAGCTTTCAGTTTAGTAACAGCAAAGATGCTTACCACCTTTATCAAAAAGAACAAAGATTATGGTAAGGGCAATATTTTAGATACAGGTGAGTTGGGAATAATTTTTAGAGTCAATGATAAACTAAGAAGATTGCAGAATCTTCAAGAAACAAATAGCACTCCTGAAAACGAGACTGTTGATGACACTTGGTTAGACATAGCTGTCTATGCGGTTATTGCCATAATTTTAAGAAAAGGCTGGTTCAAGGCTTTGGAATTAAAAGATAAGTAAACTTAAAAAAAATAAAAAATTACTTTTCAAAATAAAAAGGGAGTGAAGACAACTCAATTAGTTGTTGATAGTCGTTGATCATAACCTGCTGTCGTTGATAATCAATTAAACCACGATTCTTTAGCTCCATCATCTCTAAACTTACAGTTTCTCTGGTTAAAGCTGTCATACTCGCCAATAAGCGATGAGTAATCTTGAAAGCATTAACCACTATTGCCTCTTTTTTATTTCTTGCAGAGTGTCCAAATCGTTTCCCCAGTAGGCATAAAACTGTAGCTAATTTTTGCGAAGCTGTCCCAAACAATAAAGATTCACTTCGCACCGATAGTTGATTTAACCCAGATGCTAGCTTTTTGGTGAGTGAAAGCAGTGATTGAGGATCATTCTCAAAATACTTTAAAACTTCCAAGATACTAATTACCTTAACCTCTACCTCACCCATCGCTTCAAAATAATATGGATTATGCAAAGAGTTTAATGCGAGTGGCAAAGGAAACAAAGAGTGTGGCTTTAAAATGTTAAGAGTGTACTCCTCACCCTTTGATGAGATGGTGTAATGCCTAACATATCCCTTAATAAGCAACATTACCTTGTCGACAGGCTCATCAAGCCGATATAAAAACTCCCCTCGCTTAAAACGCTTGGGGAGTGTTTTTGATACCAGTTGCTCTATCTTTTCGATAGAAAAGTCTTCAATCATAACTACTCAACAATTTGCAGCTCTTCTTCTTCCTCTTGAATGTATTGACCAAAGTAATTAATTTTTGCCTCAGAACGAATATCTTCTGACCACTGTTGATAGCGAGTAGACATTTCTTGTTGCTTAAGTTGTTCAGTTACCATCTCACGGATTTCTTCATCAGACATATCTTCTGGCAAGAAATCTTTGTTCTGCTCAATATAAGAATCAATCTGCTCATCTGTAACCTCAGCGTCAGAGCTCACTAGCTCCTCAAGCTTCATTTGAAGTTCGATCTGTTCGCGCAGATCTTCCATAGTTAAGTTCTGCATTGCAAGTAATTGATCAAAGTCTTGACCTTGATCAGCCACATTTTGACGAATCTCCTCAATTCGTGCATCGATAGCTTCATCAGCAAGCTGAACACCCTTCGCCTTTGCTTCTTGAGCTATTAACTCTTCTAACACTAAATTGTCTAATAACTGAGCACCTTGAGCCTTTTCTGCTTCTCTCATGATTTGGTAGCGAGTAATTGGCTTACCATTAACGGTTGCAGCTAAAAATGCTCCTCTAAAGCTATAAAGTAAACCGATTAAGGCGACTACTCCTAAAATAATCATCGTCTTTTTTGTGAAAACTTCAGTGAAGGTTGGTAACTGAGTAGGAGATGAAGTCTGATTGACTGTCTCAACTTTTTGCAGTTCAGCTTTTTTTGTAATTACTTTCTTTTTGGGAGCA
>CAZQWI010000102.1:795-2690 GCA_964596995.1 uncultured Pseudomonadales bacterium | reverse complement strand
CCCTAGAACCCCCAATTCTAATCTGTTCCCCTAAAGCGAGCTCACGGGGTATAATCAGAATAAATTCACTAATTGATATTTAGAATTGACTTGCGAATCTTGGTTTATGCGGTGATAATAGAATATATGAAAAAATTAAATCTCTCCTCAACCAATACAACTCAAGACTCTTTGCAAGATGATGGTCAATCACTCACCGATCAACACTCTCACACTCAAAACAGTTATGAAACAGCGGTTGACGAAAACAGCCAAATGATTCACAATCAAGAATCTGTTTCGTCATTTCAGTCAAATGATGACGGATTAGCTATCAAACCAATTCAATCACAAGAGAAAGATATTCTCATGCAGAAAAAACAAAAAAAACTTTTAATCACTGCCTGCGTCATTGCTGTAATTGCTGGCATTGGCACCGGTTTTGGAGGGTTTAAACTCAAGTCGAATAGCTCCGGATTCGGCGGTGGTCCAGAACCAGTACAGCAAGTTGCCGAGGGTCAAATCAACAATGGGGACGTTTTTGGCATGCAAGACAGTGATACTTTTACTGACGAAGCAATTGGCTATCTCCAGGCAGGAGGCTTAAATGGTGAGGGCTCACACAGATTACTTAGACCAGGTGGCGAGTCACAAACCGTCTACTTAACTTCAACCGTAACAGATCTTGACTTATTGGTTGGCTCAGAGATAAAAGTCTGGGGAGAAACTTACCAAGGTCAAAAGGTTGGTTGGCTAATGGATGTTGGCAAAGTAGAGGTAATCGAGGTAGAAGGTCAAGCTCCTTTTGAAGAAGAGCTTTAAGTTGCCAACAAAGAATTGCAGTTTTTCATTTGTCGCTATTGCGACCTTATCCCCTGTCGTGGTTTAATAGACGTAGAACTATATTACCTATATGAGCATCATTGCTTTTAAAACAGTCACTCAACAATTCCCCAATGGCACGGTTGCCTTTAGTAATCTTAATTTTACTGTTGATCCAGGCGAGACAGTTTTAATTACCGGTCCCTCTGGTAGCGGTAAAACAACGATCATGCGCCTATTAATTGGAGAGTACCAACCAACTAAAGGGGAAATTCTATTTGAGGATCAGCCCTTGAGTAAAGCCTATCGACATCATTTGCATTTACACAGAAGACAGGTTGGTGTGGTTTTTCAAGATTACAAGTTAATTGAGGAACTCAACGTTTGGGAAAATATTGCTCTTCCCTTGTTTATCAAGGGAGAATGCCAAGATACCGTTGAAGAACGGGTAACCGATTTACTCAAGCTCGTTGAGTTAACAGATAAAGCCTTGGTCTTTCCTCGGCAACTATCTGGAGGTGAAGCTCAGCGCATCAGTATTGCTCGAGCCTTAGCCAACAGTCCCAAAGTAATTTTTGCTGATGAACCAACTGGAAACCTTGACATTGATAACAGTAGACATATCTTAAAACTCCTAACCAAAATCAATAAGCTTGGCACAACTCTAATATTGGCTACTCATGATCCAGTAATTATTGATGAGCTAGAAGCAAAACGAATTGATTTAGCTGATTATCATCAAGATGAAACTACTGAAGAATCTAGTAAAGAAACAGAAACTAAGAAAGAAAAAGCCAAGAAAATTGAGATTGCAGACAATGATAAGGAGGATAATTCTAAGAAAACTAAGAAGTCATCTGACAAAAAACCAGAAGAAGCCAAAAAAGTTGAAAAAAAGAAAGATGATCTAGAAAAAGAGCAAAAGAAAGAGATAGAAAAGAATGATGATTCTCAAAAAAAGAAAAAGACAGGTTTTTTTAGTTTTTTCAAGAGAAATAAAACTGAAAAAAAAGATTCTGATAAACCACAAAATAAAGAGGACAAAAAAGAAGATATTAATTACATAATTAAAATGGTGGGCTTAGAAGAGCACG
>CAZQWI010000102.1:0-785 GCA_964596995.1 uncultured Pseudomonadales bacterium | reverse complement strand
TATTAATTCTGAAACTGAAGAAAAAAAATGAAATCTTTTAAAACAGCTCTGATCAACATTAGACGCATGCCTTATAAAAGCTTGATCGCAATTGCCATGATCTCGATCACGTTTTTTGTTGCCTACTGCTTTTCGATGTTAATCTTTGGCTCTCAACTTATTCTTGAAGATTTTGAAAATCAGCCTACAATTATGGCTTTTTTTCAAATTAGGACAGAGTCGGAACAAGTTAATCAAGTTGTGAACACTTTACGAGAAACAGATTTTATTGACTCAGTTAAAGTGATCTCAAAAGAAGAAGCGCTAAAATTTTATCAAGAAAGACAGGAGAATCCACTTCTACTGGAATTAGTTACTGCTGAAATTCTTCCAGCAAGCATCGAAATTTCAACCACTGATCCAGCGTATTTAGTAGAAGTTGAACAAATGTTGATGAAGTTCGAACAGATCGATGAGGTAGTTTTACAAAAAGATGTTGTTGACCAGCTGGTTCAATGGACCAAATCACTACGAATGGTGGGAATTGTTGTTACCTCAATTTTAGCTGCCCTATCATTCTTTATTATCACTAGTACCATTAGCTTCAAGATTGGCAACCAAAGCAAACTGGTTAATATCTTGCGAATTATTGGAGCAAGTAATAGCTACATCATCACCCCATTTATTTATGAAGGTTTTATCTACGGATTTTTAGGCTCAGTTATTGGCTGGGGAATAATGTACATCTCTTTTTTATATTTAATGCCATGGCTCAACTCTTTTGTGGGATCGGTGATTACCCTGCC
>CAZQWI010000101.1:0-2741 GCA_964596995.1 uncultured Pseudomonadales bacterium | reverse complement strand
CACCAGCAAAACCGATGCGCAAAAACCAATCTGATAATAGTGAGATCATGCCTACCAAGATGGTTACGATTGACATCAATAGCATGTCATAGTTATTGATGTGTGCTAACTCGTGTGCCACCACTCCTTCCAGTTCTGCGCGCTCAAGTCTACTCAATAAACCAGTGGTTGCGCAGACGACGGCATTCTCTGGATTTCTACCTGTGGCGAAAGCATTCATGGCTGTGTCATCAATTACATATAGTTTGGGCATCGGCATTCGTTGTCCTAAACAGATATTTTCAGTAGTGGTAAAGTAATCAAAAAATTCTTCTCTACTAGCTTTTCTGGCATTAGAGATACCAAGAATGATTTTGTCTGACCACCAATAACTACCAAACGAAATAAGACCAGAAAAGATCAATGCCATTCCAACTACGCTCAAATCGTATTCAAGCGCTTGAACAAAAACCCAACTGACAAGAGCTACAAAAATCACAAAACCTATCATGATGATAACTGATCGGCGTTTGTTGCTAGATACTAACTGATAGTGAGTCATAATAGCTCCGAAAAAATTCAAACTGATGATTCTGTTAAGAAAAAATCAACTAATTTAAATCAACTTTTGGCGACTTCATTTCAGAGCTAGAAACTTCAAGATGATCTCCTGAAGTAGGTGTAGCTAAGCCAACCTCTTTCTTGAATCCGAAAGCATTGGCAATTAAGTTTGAGGGGAAAGTGACCAATTTTTGATTAAATGATTGAGCTAAATCAATTACGCTTCGGCGAGCATAGGCAATCTTATCAGCAGTATCAGTGAGTTCATTCATGAACTTAATCACGGTTTGATCTGATTTAATTTCTGGATTGCTTTCTAAAACAACCTTCATTTGAGGCACAAGACCCTGAATTTGGTCAATGGCTTTGTTGATGTCTTTGACATTACCAGACTCTTCTGCTTGAGTTACTGATTTTCTTGCTTCTGTTAACATCTTGAAGATGTTGGTTTCTTGCTTCATGTATCCCTTAACGGAAGATTCAAGATTTGGGATCAGGCTAGCTTGTCTTTTTAATTGATTGCCGATCTCTTGGATACTGGCCTCAATTTGTGTCTTAAGTTTTTGCAAACCGTTATAGACAGAAACCACATAGAAAGCTATGGCGACTCCTGCGAGTAATAGAATTGTAAAAATGTTCATCTTTTCCTTGTATTAATTTAACAGACTCACAATATTTATGTGATTGTGTAGTTCATATAGTATAATATAATATTCGCGTTAACAAGTTAATATATTTACTCTGGCCCCGTGGTGTAGTTGGTTAACATACTTCCCTGTCACGGAAGAGATCGCCGGTTCGAGCCCGGTCGGGGTCGCCAACATCCACTCTTGAATAATTTCTCCTATCGTTATAGATTTATTTTATGGCATTTTCTAGATTTAATAGAAGAGATACTTGGACTTCTGACAATGCTCGGGAAATTGCTGAGGAATTACAAGTTGAGTGCGATGAACAGTTTTATTTGTTTTTAGGGAGTTTCATTGAGAAAGTAGTTTTGCCAGCGACAATGGATGGTTTTTTTATTACTTTGGCAATAAATGAGTTAAAAAGAATAGGAACTTTTGATTTTCATAACAATGGTAGATAAGCGGGATTAGTTGAGCGGTTCAACATCACCTTCCCAAGGTGGAAAGACGGGTTCGACTCCCGTATCCCGCTCCAAAAAATGACTGAATAATCAACTTAAGGATACTTATACATTAGTAAGAAGCATAATGAAATCAAACGAAATTATATCTAGTCAAAAAATTTTCGAAAGTTTAGGAGCCAAGCCTTCCATTAGCGAAGAGCGTGGTCTATCACTAATTGAACAAGATGACTTAACTATTTTTAGCCCAGGAATTAGTACGGCAGGTTTTGCTGAAATACGAATGGCTCGAACTAATCCACAAAGAAAAGTAGTTGCTACCACCATTGATGAAAAAGGATTAAATTTTGCTCAACAAGTTATTGAAGAAACAGGATTTGATGATCAGATTGATACAAGACTAGAAGATTTGAGAAATATGGACGATTATGAAGATGACAGCTTTGATTTTATTTATGCTCGTCTAGTATTACACTATCTTTCTTTTCAAGATTTGGAGAAGGTATTAGATAATTTTTATAGAACCTTAAGAAAAAATGGAAAGTTATTTGTTGTTGTAAGATCGGTTAATAATATTCCAGAAAGAGATGATGTATCTTTTAATGCAGATACTCAGATGACGTCTATACCTCATTATGGATCTAATGGAGAGATTTCTTATATGGAAACTCGTTATTTTCACACTGCGGAAACTATCAGTGAACATTTGAGGCAAGCAGGTTTTTTTATTGATGAACTTAAAGAGTATCAAGAGCAATTGTTTATAGACTTTATGAGACAAAAACTATCACCAATTATTGATCATGTTATTGAGGTTGTTGCTTCAAAAGGTTGATTGTGAGTATTAAATTTTTATATTCATCGAAGTATGTGACAAATGTTTTTTCAAGTAAGTAACTTCTTTTTTAATGAATAGAAAAGTTAATTGATAATTTGTAAAACAAGTCATCAAGATGATAGAATGAAGTTTGAGACTTCTGTTTTTTTAATGCAAAAAAGTATATGACAAAAAAAAGAGTTACATCAAGACTTGCTAATAAACAGAAAAAAGAGTTGACTAAGCAGTCGGTGGTTTTACTTTTGTTATCAATGTTAATTGGTGTAATTTTTT
>CAZQWI010000100.1:0-2745 GCA_964596995.1 uncultured Pseudomonadales bacterium | reverse complement strand
CCGAGGGTTAAAACCCTCGGATAGCCGTTACTTTATTATATTCTTTTTTTGTTATTCACAAAGTCGTCAACTGAGCAAAACCCTTAAGTAAACTTGTTAACTTAAGTTTATGTGTAAAAAAAGCTCTATTACAGCTCTGAAACATCTAGGTTATTTTGTAAAACTGATGGAAAGAGTATAAAAAAACCAGATACTCTAATATTTAAGTAGAGAACTGCTTTAAGAAAACTAATTATTTTTCGACAACAGCTTGGATAGATCTTCCTAGAAAAGGTAAGCGTAAGTCTCTATCAAGATTTTTTCGGATAAAATTTGATAGTGGAAAACCTCTAGTATATAAACGAGGCTTATTTATAAAACCAGCCTGCTCCAACAAGGTCCTGACTTCACCAATTGCTGGCAACCACACATGACCCATATCCTTTTTTGCAGCATCTGACCAAGTAAAAAAGTTTGGAATATTGATCAGTAATCGCCCTCCGATTTGGAGCATTTCGTATCCAGATCTAACTGCTTGAACAGCATTGTCTGGAGACACATGTTCAAGCACATCTGAAAAGATTATCCCAATTAAACACTCTTTTTTAAACGGAAGCTCATAAACACTCGCCCTAACCGAATGATCATGTATTCTGGCTTGTTGCGAAGCAAACATTGAAATATCGCAACTAACTACCGAAAATGGCAGTTCCAGCTGTTTTGCCCAATAGGCTATATGCCCAGGACCAGACCCAGCATCTACCACCAAACCTCCTTGATCAATATTTAATGTTCGCAATAAATCAATTGCCTTATATCGGTAATGAGAGTTGGGATTTAAAAAAGCCCCATCTTCCGGAAATTGTACTCCCTCAGATTGCCTGCCTCCAGCAAAATACTTCTGATCATATTCAACTTCTCCTGGTTGGTGATGTAGCAAATGGGGTAAAAAATTTCTTAGTTTTTCCGTCATGATAATTAGTATATCATAACATATCAGATATATATCTTTGCAGGGCGGGAAGGATTTGAACCCTCACGAAAGGTTTTGGAGACCTCCATGCTACCATTAACATCACCGCCCTTTTTTAAAAGTTTATTCTATCATAAATCAGAGGAGCAAGCCCCGGGACATAACCATAAATAACTATCTCGAAATTCTTTCAATCTATGAGATAAGAATACTTTCGGATAATTGTATTTTCATCTCCCCTAGTTTAGACTAAAACACATCTCTCACTATTAATCATTTGCCAGCATTATGACTTCACTCCTTGACCCATCTCTTAAGCACACCCTAAAAAAAGACAAAGAACTTCTTGAAAATACAAAATTACCAATCATAACTGTGTCTGCCACTTATGTTGAAGATCTCAAGGGATATCATCAGTTTCCTGAAATTGATTCTTCTCGAGATGTGGTTTTTTCAAGAGCTCACTACTCCATGGCGTTAGCTGTGGCGGTTGAGGCTTGGCAGAATAAAATTGATCCCAAAAAAGCCTGGATTATAGATCCAACCAACTACATCACTTTAAATAATAGATCCTCAGTGTTTTTTACTGAAACAGTCGGAAAAATTCTTGCCAGAACTCCTTTTCTAAAAAAACTAAAAGATTTTGTCGATCGTTTTGCTAGAAACAAGCTCCCTGTCTTAGCTAGTATCACTCCTCCACTGCTTCAGCTTACAAAAAATGTGACTCAGCCAATTTTATCGCTTCACATCGCTTCAGGAAACATTTTAGCAGCAGCTGGAAAACAAGTTGTACAAATGGTCACTGATCCGCATGTACGCGAAGATTACCTGAACGAAGCAGAGCGAAAAAACATAGTTTTTCTAGTTTTTGACAATGAAACAAAGCTTGAATTCATGGAAAAAGCAAGATTATTGAACAAAAAAATTGATCAAAATAAAGTCATTGTGACAGGACCACCAGTTGACCCAAGAGTTGTACAATCTGCACAAAATAAACAAATTTGGCAAGATGGACCAATTAAGCTGTGCATTACCACTGGCGGACTCGGAACCAACAAAAATGAAATCAAACAGGTTCTTGAGCAACTTTTGCCGGAACTACATCAGGATCCATGTCCTTATCAACTGCTAGTTTATGCTGGCACTCATCAAGACATATTCCAGATGGTAGTTGATTTAGCAAACTCAAATAATATTGCTGTTAATAAAATTGTTGCCAATGACCCCGCCAACTTCTCCATCGATGGAGATCTATCGCAACTGAGCAATAATCAAAAACCTTCTTTTTCCATCAAAGATGAAAAACTAAGCATCATTTATCATCCACAAATAGTTGATGCTAACGAGTTATTGATTCATTTAGGCTTTCCTTGGGCTGATGGTTTTATCAGCAAACCATCGGGAGATATGGCTTATGATGCCGTAGCTAGCGGAAGTTTTTTACTGACACTTAAAGAATGGGGTGAGTGGGAACACAACATCAGAAAAATTTTCACTAAACTGAACGTTGCCACTGTTGCAGACACCAACAATATAGTTAAGCAATTAGACTCTCTCAAAGCTAGGAAAAATCAAAAAAACTCTTGGATTGAGGAAGCAATGAGATCAGCACTCAACATCAATGCTCTGTTCACACAAGGGGCAAACAATATAATTAAAACCGTTGAGGAAATAAGAGAAACTAATAAAAAATAACTCAAACTACTTGAGTTTTTTGGCTAACCTATGCTCAGTTTGTTTGTTGCACTTAGGACAGAACTTCATAATGGGAAAGGTTCCCTCTCCATCCTTTT
>CAZQWI010000099.1:0-2759 GCA_964596995.1 uncultured Pseudomonadales bacterium | reverse complement strand
TGCTTTTGAGTTATATCTAGTTATAAACTCTTGAAGCGTTTGTAAATTACACTCGGTTTTGATCTCCTGTCTATTAAATCTCATAAAGCTGAAATCTAGCTGACTTTTCATTAAATGGTTTAAGTATAAAAAATCCAACAAAGCCTTTTCTGGCAATGCTACTAGGCACTGTTGATGCAAAAATCGATCACTCGTTAAAGGCTGTAATTGATAGCCAAAAAACAAACTTGGCTTGATTGAGCGATAGCTAAAGGCACCAACAGGTGTTTCAAAACTTTCTGTCTTGCGTGTAGTAACACTAGTCACCACAAAAGGCACCTCTGGAATGAAGTTATATCTATTGAGCATTGTTTCTAGCGAAACATACGATGGCACATACAGCTTATTTGCCAACAAGAATAGCTCACTATCACCCAAATTATCTGCCAATTCTGACAAAATGTAATAACCACGGCGCAGTTGCTTGAGATAACCCTTCTGTTGCCACTCTACTAACCTCCTAGCACTAAAGTGAGGCTCAACAGCTCTAACATCAGCTAGTGAAATTGGTACAAAGTCTTTGAAATGGTGATAAAAGTCAATAAACTTCATAATTTTTAGACTTGATGCAGAACGCCAAAATTTCAAATTTGTTTCTGTAAATTGTGTTTTTTAACAAAAATTAGAAATAATATAGCAAAAATGGAGAACAATGACAAGACGAACTAAAATATTGAGCAATCTTCACTAAGGGCGCACATATATTTCAAAAGAAATTTACAACTCTTTAACCAATCTCTTTAGGAGAGACAGCTTTGTCAAAGCTCAGTGGTTTTGTTTGGTTTATTGAGGAAGAACTCAATAAATAACTGTCAACAAAATGAAGACCTTTAAGATAATACTGCCAAAGATTGTTAATCTCTTTTCTGTTTTCAACTTGAATCCAGCGCTGACCTAGTAAAACCTGCATCTTTTGCGCAATAGATTCTCTAGAAACTTCGTAAAATGATTCAAGTACATAACAACATTCAGCCACCACTATTGGCACTATTATCATTTTTATCTTCCCCGCTTTTGCCTGATTAAACCAAATACTAGCTTGTTGGAAATGTTCGATGTGATCTTTTACCAAATAACGGATAATGATATTTGTATCTAGTAAAAACTGGTTATCATTTTTCATCTCTAGCCCAATCCTTTTCAAATGATTTTCTTGCCTTTCGCAGTTGATCGTCAGACAATTTAATATTTGAGGCTAGACTTCCAGCCAGTTGTTCAAAACCCAGTCGAGGTGTAATGACAATTTTTTCACCATCTAACTGCACCAAGGCTTTTGTGGCTTTAGAAATATTGAGAGCTTGACGAATCTCAAGGGGAATTGTAATTTGACCCTGACTGGTAATTGACATTATTTTTTGCATTGTATTTGATGAATACTGAAATATTTCTGAGAATAAAAAAACTACTGACGAAAAAACGCAACTTAAAAATAATGATATCAGAATAAATAATGATGTCAATAGTTTCATTATTTATATAATGTGGTGAATAAAGACAGTTATTTTTACTTCTCAAGAAATTTTTTTATTCTCACACCACCAAACTCACAATCTTTCCTGAAACGTAGATCTCTTTTTTGACACCACAAGAGTTACCATCTTGATCAACTAACCACTTTTGCACTGATGGCAACTGTTTGGCTTGCTCGAGTATTTGCTCTTTTGTCATTTGTGCCAATTTGTCTGTTTCTATCTCCAGCTCGCCTCTTACTTTTCCATTTACTTGGACTGGAATCACTGTTGTTTCAGCCTGTGCCAGTGCTGGATTAAACTCTGGCCAACTTTGTTGATGAATACTAAATTGATTACCAAGTTTTGACCACAACTCCTCAGCTAAAAATGGAGCCAATGGAGCCAAAATTTTTGCAACTCTTTCTAAATCTTCTTTATTAAATACTGATTCTTTTTGTTCAGTTAAGCTCTGCCAGTCATTGGCAAACTCCATCAAACAGGCAATGGCTGTATTAAACTTTTGTTGCTCAATATCATTATCCACTTTTTTAATAGTGGCATGGAGTTCTTTTTCAAGCTTAGTGTCTGATTTCTCGGAGTCGGTTTTCTCCAACTTTTCTACTGCCACAATAAACAATTTGTAAATTTTGTTCAGAAAGCGAGCTACTCCTTGAACTGCTCTATCATCCCAAGGTTTATCGGCTTCCAGAGGACCCATAAACATTTCATAAACACGCAAAGTGTCAGCGCCATAACGCTCGATCACCACATCGGGGCTAATTACATTGCCCTTGCTCTTGCTCATCTTCTTGTGATCTGGTCCTAGAATCATCCCTTGATGTCGCATCTTGGCAAACGGCTCGCCACTTGGCAAATCAAGATAGCCTTGGTCTCGTAAAAATTTTGTAAAAAAGCGAGAGTAAAGTAGGTGTAAAACAATGTGTTCTGGACCGATCAAATAAAAATCAACCGGCATCATCATTTTTAACCGAGTCTTATCAGCAAAAATTTCTTGATTTCTAGCATCCAAAAATCTTAAGTAATACCAAGAAGAATCCACAAAAGTATCCATGGTGTCATACTCTGGTCGCCAGTCAGATGCATCATTAGCCCAACCATTCTTTTGATTGTTAGCGATTAACTCAAAATACTCTTGACGAGCATACTCGCTGGCTCTTTGTGCAAACTCTTGGCTTGAGACTAAAGGCGACTCGCCAGTTGGCTTGAAATCAACGTCGGTTGGTAACAACCAGGGCAAATCTTTTTCTT
>CAZQWI010000098.1:0-2845 GCA_964596995.1 uncultured Pseudomonadales bacterium | reverse complement strand
CGTCGCCAAAAAGAAGATTGGCAAAAGTATATAGACTTGCTGCGGAAAAACACAAACTTGAGCTTATGTATTTTCGTAACAAATCTATTTAGTTACTCAGCCAAAAACCTTCTTAATTGTTAATGCTGAGGTGTATTGTAACAGAAACTGAAGATTTATTCTTCAAGAAGCAAGAGAACCAGCTTTTATACTTAGCTACTTCTTCAACCCCAACTTCTTGATCAAGGCTTCATAGCGTTCAGTACTTCTTTCTTGTAAGAACCTGAGCAATCTACGTCTTTTTGAAACCTGGCGAAGTAAACCTTTGCGAGAGTGGTCATCACCCTTGTGATTTTTTAAGTGATCAGTTAATTCTTGAATGCTAGCCGTTAGCAAAGCAATCTGCACTTCAGGAGATCCAGTATCACCCTCAAAGAGTTGATACTCCTCCATAATTGATTTTTTTTGGCTTTTTGATAATGCCATGGTATGTCTCCTTTTTAGAGTTCCCTTATTTTATCCGGTGATGAGCATCATCCGATAAATAAAGTAACCATTATTAATATTAATAAATTCGCAATCGATAACTAACAACTTGCGTTACAACTCAATTTTGTAAGCCGTAATTATATCACCTTTTTTGAAATCAAGCTTTTTGTTTTTAAAAGCTAAGCCTGCCTCACCTTTAGCCTTAATAGTTTCAACATCATCCTTGCCATGTTTCATGGTGGTAATCACTGGTCGAGCAATTATCTCTTCATCTCGCTTTAAGTAAAGTCTGTCATGACGGTTAATTTCTCCGGTGATAACACGAATGCCTGCAATTTTTCTGCCACTGTAATCAAAAACTTCCAAGATTTCAGCTTTACCAAGCTCAACCTCTCCATAATGGGGATCCATTAACTTCAGCATCTGTTCTTCTAAATCTTCAAGTAAATGATAAATCACATCATACTGTTTGACGTGAACTCCTAGTTGTTTAGCAGAGTGTTTTAATTTTGAAGGAACTTTTTGACCAAAGACAACAATTACGCTGTTTGTAGCCTCAGCTAACTCCAGATCGCTTTCACTCAACGCTCCCACAGTAGAACTCACCAACTCTACAGTTTCTTGATCTAACGATTGCACTATTGCTTCAAGTGTACCTTTAACGTCAGCCTTAACGATTAAGTTTAACTTTTCTTTATCACCCAAAAGTGCTGCCACATCAACATCATCCCAAGAAAAATCCTTATCTTCATCGTTTTCTAGTTCAGATTCATCGACAGCATATTCAGCAGTTGCATCCTTTATAATTGAACCCACTTCTGGCACATCATTTAAACCTAAAATTTCTGCTGGCTGACCAGGACCAACTGAGTTCATCTGCTGGCCTCGATCATTTATTAGAGAACGTACTCTACCGGCAATCTCTTCAACCATCAATTCCTGACGAATTTCAAGAGTGCCTTGTTGAACAATGACACGAGCAATGGGACCTTTGTATTGATCCTTAGTTGACTCAATCACCACAGCTTCAAGCGGAGCTTGTGCATCAGCCTCAAGCTCTAGCAACTCTGCCATTAATAGTACGTTGTCAAGTAAGTTATCAACTCCCTTACCAGTTAATGCACTGATCTCAACGGCATCAATATCGCCTCCATACTCTTGGAGCACAACACCATGTTCTGCCAATTGAGTTTTTGTTAGGGTGGGATTGGCTCCTTCAAGATCAATTTTATTAAGGGCGACAATGTGGGGCACACCTGCTTCTTTAATAAAACGGATTGATTCAATTGTTTGAGGCTGAACTCCATCTTTTGCCGATACAACCAAGATTACTAAATCGGTAATTTGAGCTCCGCGCTCTCTCATTTTGTTGAAAGCAGCGTGTCCAGGAGTATCAATAAAAGTAATTGGCTTATTCTTAAAAGTAATTTGATAAGCACCAATGTGTTGAGTAATACCACCCACCTCACCTGCCTGCACCTTAGTCTTGCGGATATAATCCAACAAAGTTGTTTTACCATGATCAACATGGCCGAGAATAGT
Source organism: uncultured Pseudomonadales bacterium (assembly GCA_964596995.1). Taxonomy (GTDB): domain Bacteria; phylum Patescibacteriota; class Microgenomatia; order UBA1400; family PJMF01; genus DAOLOF01. The sequence goes on along the minus strand of CAZQWI010000098.1, from coordinate 835 downwards.
GATTATTGGTGGTCTGGATTGTTTCATCTATAAACTCAGTTATTGTTATTCTTGAATAGTAACTTCTTTTGCTGCCTGTTCTTTGTGATATTCAGTCAGCTTTTGTTTAATTAACTCCTGTTGATCTTGAGCAAGATCTTCGTCATCCTGCCATTTATCGGTAAAACGATCAAGATCGTAAATGGTAGTAAGCTTTCTTTGGACTAAAAACTCTCTCGCTTCTGTAGTTAATTTGTCCCAGCCATCAATCTCATACTCTTCTTCACCTGTAGCGTGAGATTCAACATCTCCAGACGCTGACTTAATAGTAATAAAGTAACCAGTTAATTTTGCTGCTAAGCGAACATTCTGTCCACCTCTACCAATAGCCAATGACAGCTGATCATCTGGCGCAGTGACAATAACTTTCTGTGTTTTCTCATTAATCTCAATCAACAAATTTTCTGCAGGTGCCAAGGCAGCCTTAAGAAAAATAGCAGGATCTTCATGATGAGGAACAATGTCAATCTTCTCATTATTGAGTTCCTCAATTACCTTTTGCACCCTAACTCCACGTTGACCAACACAAGAGCCAACAGGATCAACTCCTTCTTGAGTTGATTTAACCGCTATTTTAGTACGCACACCAGCCTCTCTGGCAACGGCGATGATCTCAACTGCGCCCGAACCAACTTCAGGAACTTCTCTTTCAAAAAGCTTCGAAACTAATTCTGGAGCAGAGCGTGAAGCCACAATGGCGTCACCTCGATCCTCATCAACTATCTCTTTAATTAAAACTACTATTCTTTGATTTTTTCGATAAAACTCACCGCGCATCTGCTCTTGAGGAGGCATG
>CAZQWI010000097.1:0-2883 GCA_964596995.1 uncultured Pseudomonadales bacterium | reverse complement strand
AATTACATCAGGATTTAATTTTGACGGTTATACAATTGCAAAATATTCTGGATACTTGCGAATTACATCCGAACAGAAGCTGTGAAAAGTACTAATATTGACATAATATGCCGTCGGACCAATTAATTTAGCCAGGCGATCACGCATATTTTTGGCAGCACTATCGGTAAAAGTTAAAGCAAGAATGGTAGAAGGATCAGCGTCTGTCTTATCAAGAATGTTGGCAATTCGCATGGTCAGCACTTGAGTTTTTCCAGTACCAGGACCTGCCACCACCATTAGCGGATTATCTAAATGATCAACCGCTACCTTTTGCTGAGGATTTAGTTCTTGATAAGCCTGAAGGAAATTTTTGTGAAAATCTGTCATTACTTAAATGAGATGAAAATTGATAAAGATCAGCTCCACTTCTTGACTTGAGTTCGTCCTGACTAATTCTCGTCTGACCAATTTTGCCTCTGGCACACTCTTAATATACCACGCCAAGTGTTTGCGCATTGGTAGAAAAGAGTACTTTGGCAAATGAGAAAAATATTTTTCATAGAGTTGAGCATGTTTTAAGGCTATTTTGGGAAAATTTTTTTCTGGAGATAGGTCACTTGAAAAAACAAAAGGGTTGCCTTGCATCGCTCTACCAATTAGCACACCTGCTAAGCTGTATTTTTTTGCCAACTCTTCACCCTGAGTTCGCGACTGAATATCACCATTACCGATGATAAGAGTTGGTGAACCAGTATTTTTAGCTAACTGAGCTATCTTGCCAATTACTTCCCAGTTTGCTTGACCTTTGTAAGCCTGCTTAGTGGTTCTACCATGAATCGATAAAGCATCGGGTTTTGTTTCAAGTAATCGCAAGATCCAGCTGTCTATCTCTGGTTCAGAGGTTCCAATACGAGTTTTAACTGAAACTGGAATCTTTTTTCTATCTGAATTCTTCTGATCAATTAAAGACTGTTTTGTAACCAATTGGCAAAACTCCTTTGAAAAATCAGGACAGTTTGTGCAGTTGGCTCCGTTAGCCCAGTCATCTACTCCTTGTCTAACTGCTTCAATAATTTCTACTGCCAAATCAGGGGTTTGAATTAAACCAGCTCCAGATCCGCCAGAAGTCACATTTTTTGACGGACATCCCATATTAATATCGATTCCATCAAAACCAAGTTCACAAACTAAAATTGCCACTTGGCGAAAAGACTCAGGAGTTTTTCCATAAACTTGAGCAACTATTGGTCTTTGCTTTCGAGAGTACAAAAGAGTTTTTAAAAGCTGATCAGCGTTATGACATAATCCCTCTACATTAACAAATTCTGTAAAAATAACGTCTGGAGCAGAAAACTCTGCCAATATCTCGCGAAAAGCGTGATCCGTCACACCATCCATCGGCGCAGAACCAACAAAGGGCTGGGGGAGAGTTTTCCAAAAAGAGGTCATTGATATATTTTATCAGGAAAGAGTAATTACAGATAATCTAAAGTGATTCTATCTAAGACTAAACTCTGAATTGATACGTCTAACTGAGAGATAATTTTCAAACATAGTTGAGAATATCTTTCTTGAGCTATTTGATCATTGGGTGTATCTAAAGCTAAAGTTGCTAGTTCAGTTAACCTAAGATAAAAATCTGCGGGCAATATTCCCTCTTGATATAGTTCAGAAAAGTGAGCGGAAAGCTGAGAAAAGTTAAAACTCATCGCTGAGTTGACTGAGCATTGAGTTTGATCTTCTTTATTGAAAGTTAATTCAAGTTGAAGCGATTGGTTATTCTGATCAAAAAAGTAATAGTCGAACATTTTTACTTCTCCAAGTACGTCATAAAAATATAAGGTTGATTTACTTACTTGATTAATGAGAGAACTATCTAAATCAGCAAAATACTTTCCACTTATGGGTTTGGCAATTAGCTGACTCAATAAAGCCGAGTGGTGATAAACGCACGAATGGGGATAGTCTGGATTATCTTGGCAATCATCAAGATCGTAGATTGGATTAATCACTGTATCCCTTGATAGTGATGTGGATAATATTTCATGGTCAGCCTCATCGTAAAAAATCAAATCAATTTCTGGTGGATATACAGCCATAATATAACTTAAGTCTGTATTACTCGGTTGATAATCTATTAGACTGAGTAACGATTCTTGATGTCGGGAGAACTTGTTATATGAATATGCTGGATCATTGATATAAAAATCTAGCTCTTGATCGTCTTGAGCTGGAATATATCCCTTACCAACAAGAAAATGTCCAGGAATCTGTAAAATTGCTGGTCTGTCTTCATCTAGAAGATCAACTAAAGAGCTTGATAGATCGCTGTGAACTCTTGAATATTCCAAACTCGGCAACTGGTTACTCGCAGTTGAGTACTCCTCACTAATTAATCTTGATAGTCTCGCTCCAGCCAACCAATTAAGTGAACCTTCGCCAATATACCCATCTGCCTCATCCTTTAACCATTGATTTAATGTCTTGGGATTTAACAACTCCCCACTCGGCAACATCGAGAGTTGATGATAATTCATGATCATCGCCAAGGAAGTAAGCGCACAACCCCAGTGATTAATTGTTACTTGAGTAGGAGGATTGCTGGGGTGATTGGCTCGCCAATCACCCCAGCAATCCCAATCAAAAGCATGATCATACTCCTCATCTTTCCAAGAAACATCTCCCTGCTTAAACTCAGTAACAGACAATAGCACTTCCTCTTCTTCATTTTCTTCTTCTTCATCATCCTGAGATTGATGATCAATCAAATACACTTTAACATTATCAAACCTAACCACTGTAGGATAAGCTAAACCAGTAGTGGCTTTTAGAGAAATCTTTCCAGTTGGCGCATCTTGATAAAAATCCTTAAAAGTAATCATATATTGATCATCCATCCAA
>CAZQWI010000096.1:0-2899 GCA_964596995.1 uncultured Pseudomonadales bacterium | reverse complement strand
TTTTGCAGCTCGTCTTTCCTTCCCATTTTTTAACCACTTCAAAGCTCTTGCTAATAGACCAGATTTCTCTGGTTTAGCGTCTCCTTGCTCCGGTGATTGAGCAGTACTAGTAGTATCCGGCGTAGTTTTTTTATCTTTGCCTCTAAAAAAATTGCGCACCGAGTCCCAAATAGATTTAGCTCGATTGATTATTTCATTACCCAAATTATTTTTTACCTCGCCAATCGTCATCACGGTAATATTGTCATGATCGTAACCTTCAATCTTGCTAAACTTTTTACCATTGAGTAGATTATTAACCTCAGCCTTCGTAATTTTATCTGCATCGATCAAAGCCAACGCTTCATTTATCACTGCATCTGCAATAACCTCTCCTTTATTTAATTTTTCAGCCAAATCATCCTTATTTTCCCAACCAGGAACATTAATAGCCATTAATTCTTGATAAACTGCCACATTTCTTGCAGCCTCAGCCTTTTCAAGAAGTAGTCTGGCCAAATCAGCATTCTTCAGTTGATGGGCATTCTCTTCGAAGATTCTTTTAATTTCTTCACCTGAAAGTAAACCAGAAAGCTCAATGTTTTTAGCAAGCCTAAGTAGTTCTTTTCTGTCAACCGCTGCAACCAAAGCTCTGTCAATAGTAGTACCCGACTGCTTGGCCTCCTTAATTACTTTTTCAATCTCATCTTTTGATAAAACATTTAGTCCATCAGAGTTTAAGATTAGTACTTCTTCAGGTTTAAGCTCAACCGCAAAGACATCTATATAGTCAGCTGGATTGTCAATTTGTTGACCATTTAGAGAGCGGTATATCTTATTTCTCTGCGGATGTTTTAGCGCTTCTTCTTCTGTAATACGACCCAGTTGTAATAATCTATTAACCAGTGAATGATCTTGGGTAACTTGCTCTAGTTTACCCCCTTGAGTAATCTTTTGAGCTCTTGAATCCCCTACATTAGCAATTACATGTTTGTTTGCGTCACGATCAAAAAAAGTAGCCACAATGGTTGAACCTGGTTTTTCATCTTTTGGAGCTTCTGCGTAACCTGCGACTTTAGTAATTTTTTCGTTACCCTTAACAATGGCATGCCTAAGAAGAGATGGTAAATGAGCCGCCATTGAGTCTTTTACAAACTGTTGAATTTCGGTAGGGGAAGAAGATGCTAAAGGTTTCTTTGTTATTTTCTCATAAAAAAAGGCGAAGTTTCTAACAAAAACACTCATCACTTCTTTAGTCAGAGCTTGTGAAGCTTCTGCACCACCCCGGTATCCTCCCATGCCGTCAGCAACTATTGTCAACTCATATCCCGCAGCAGACAAAGCTCTTAGGCTTTCCTTTTCGTTTGGAGCACAGTATGACTCTGGCATAACAGCAAATGAAAAAAAAGCGTCCTCATTTTTTTCACGTCCGCCTGTCCAGGTAGTAGCAGTCACTGGACCTGGCTTATAATCCGGTCCTAATGTTTCATAAGTAAACTTTTCTTTTGGTGGTGCTGACATTGCTGCTTCTGGGGTCATATTTTTCTCCAATAAACTTAATACAAAGAAAATAATTTCTACAGGATGAATTATATATTTTTTTTATATTTGAGGCAAATAATTCATAAAAGAGAATTTTACTGAGATACCAGTCTTATTCAGCAATCGATATACTAAGATATATAAATATCTAATAAGTATTATTTATGCATTCTTCCCCTCAATCTCCAAAGCTTTTCCTTCAATAATTGCTTGAGAAATCTTGGAATAAGCTGAAGTTAATAATCTTTGAACCGTACTTTGAGAAGTATTCATTTGGCAAGCACAACCATGCTGACACAGATTTTCCAGATTTTTCAGACGCAACGCCTCGACTTCTTCGTGAGACAGCATTATTACCTCAAGATCACGCATAGGCACTCCCCGCGGTTTAAAAAAGGTAGCACTTGGCTTAAAACGTATTGATTTTGTTGATCTAGGACGAGGCATGTTTTTATTATTATCTATAAATGAGTTTAACAGAAAGCCAGCAACACTTTCAGTGTTGCTGGCAAATTTCATTTATGTAACACAAGTTACTTTAGGCAGATTTTTCAAGAGTTGAAATTTCTTCCCTTAGCATCTCCAGTTCTTCTGTTAACATTTCTTCCTGTTCCTTGAGAACCATTAACTGATTCTTGGGTGAAACAAAGCGACCCACGCCCAATCCCATTCCTCTTCCATAGCCACACCCACAGCCATACCCTACTCCATAACCAGAAGTGCAACATCCTCTTCCTCTACCTGTTTTTGGACCAGCTCCTGCGGGTCCAGTTTGATCAAAATTTGGCATAAAACCTCCTTTTTTTAATTTATTATGCTCAGAGAGTAAATTTTATTATCTCTGATAGTTATGAATATATACCCAAAATAACCGATTGTCAATTATCAAAGAAGATGATAGATTGAACACATGATCCAATACCTAAAAGCTCTCGCGCACGTCATGAAAAATGGTAAATCCAAAGGCACTCGTGGAATCCACCCCATTAAAAGCACTTTCGGTTATCAGATGCGTTTTGATCTACGCAAAGGATTTCCCATTCTTACCACCAAAAAGATGCCATTTAAACTGATAACCAATGAGCTTTTGTGGTTTATTTCTGGGGAAACAAACATTAAATCACTTCAAGAAAAAAAGATTCACTATTGGGATGGATTTGCTGAGAAAGGAGACCTTGGACCGGTTTACGGTTATCAATGGAGAAGATGGCCAGACTACAAAGGTGGTCATATTGATCAGCTTAAGAATGTAATTGAGGAGATTAAGACTCAGCCTGATTCGAAAGCGATGCTCGTTTCGGCCTGGAATCCAGCTCAGCTCGAGGAGATGCGCTTACCTCCTTGTCACACCTTCTATCAGTTTAATGTCACTAAAGGA
>CAZQWI010000095.1:0-3007 GCA_964596995.1 uncultured Pseudomonadales bacterium | reverse complement strand
CTTGTTGCGCTTTACCAATTTTACTAGTCATTTACACAATTTTATTTACAGACTCCCAAATCAGGTATCAAGATGGATTAAAACAGAGATAGCGGACTTAGAACTGTCTCGCCACGATTATACTGATGCTGATCATATTTTAATTCAATATGTTGATTATTATTTTCACCAATTTGAGTTAGCGGTTGAAGCAATAAAACTCAGATACTTTTATTTAATTCCAAAAAACGCAACTATCTTTTTTAAAAATGAAGGTGGTGAGTTAGTATCGGCTACCCTTAGAAAAAGTGTGCTTGTTGGAAAAAGTAGGGAGGCGACTTGGGGACAAGAAAATGAGACGATTTTAATTTCTGACGGAACAGAGGCATTTTATCGAGGCGGATTGGTATCTTTACCTTTTGGAATTAGTGTTTTTGTCGATCTTCAATCTCAAAAGATGATAGAATATAGCGATTGACACGGTACCGAAGTGGTCTAACGGCGAGGTCTGCAAAACCTTCGTTCGCGGGTTCGAATCCCGCCCGTGTCTCATTTTTAATAAATAAAAAAAATTTATGAAAAGCAAAAAAACAATTCTCTTTTTATTAGTGATTCTTACTCTAAATATCTTTGCGATTGATACTCCATTTGGAGTTGGTCCCAGCATTTTTTTAGTAGTTTTAGTGACAACAGTATGTGGTTTTTTTGCTGACAGAAAAAACAAGATCTTATCACTTTTACTGGCTGTATTTGCATCTTTTTTAGCTATTATGCCGTCTATCACGGCCAATCATTTTTTACGCTCGCTTGATCTGTGGATGTATTTTGGTTCCTTGTATTTAATTATTCTGATCAATGGTTTAGATTTTGTTAAAGATAATCTCTTTTGGTGGATTGTGACAGCCGTCAAATCTCTTCCAACATTTTTCTTTGTTAAAAAGAGATCTCAGCAAATTGATGCAATAGATAACTCAGCTGAAGAAAAATCCAGAAAAAAAGTACAGATAATCGCTAGTACTTCTGTCATTACTTTAGTAGTATTAATTGTTTTTGGATCTTTGCTGGCTTCAGCTGATCCAGTCTTCTCAAAATTAATTGAAGACTTTTTCGAAACATTTTTAGAGAGATTAGTTATATCAGCATTAATTGCAGGCTTTTTACTTTTGATCACTGTTTTTAGACATAAACCTCAAGATTCAGAGTATAGTTGTCAAAAGATTCAAACTCTCAGCGCCTTGATTGCCTCTTCAAGTTTAATTGCTTTGTTTGGCTTATTTATTTTTGTGCAGATTAAATATTTATTTGCCAATGAGGCTACTTTTAAAGCCTTAGATATCACCTATTCTGATTATGTGAGAGCGGGTTTTACTCAATTGTTGTGGGTTGGAGCATTAGGATTGATTTTGTCTTATTTTTTGCATATCAGGTCAAGAATAACTGCTCAGCTGAATCATGTCAGTTGGTTAAAATCTGCTAACGCCATTCTAGTAATTGAGTTATTTGTGATTTTGCTGTCGGCAGCAAAAAGAAACTCAATGTATATTTCTGCTTATGGATTAACTAGAATTCGTTGGGTTGGGGGTGTATTTTTGTTTTGGCTAGCTGCAATCTTCTGCTTAATGGCTATCTTAGTTCTTGTTAAAAAGTTTTCTGATCGATACTTTATTTCTGGCTTTTTGGGTTTAGGAATGATTGCCGTTCTTTTCTTAAACTTGATTAATATGGATCGAGTAATTGCTAACTATCAGCCTTCAGATGACTTTAAGCAGATTGATTATTACTATTTAAGTTTACTTTCTGAGGATGTGGTAGATGTATGGTTTAGAGTAGTTCCAGACATGGAAAGAGATATAAATCGTTTAACTTCAAAAAGTGGTTTAGTGGATGATGAGAAGAAACAGCTAGCTGCGATTAAACTAGCTTTGTTCAATATGGATTATAAGGTTAACCAACTGATTATTAAGTACACTACTGATGAAAAGATGCTCACTCAAGCGGTTTGTCATCTTCAGTATCTAAATAATCCTTTATTTTCTGAGCCATTTGATCACTGTCTTCTCTGGATGGAAAAAGATAGTCAATCAATCCGGGAAAGTGATCATTGGAAAGAAGAATACGATCAAAATAGAAAATGGCAGGCCTTTAACGCAGCTGAATATCAGGCGTTTAATCTGTTAACTAACTTTTCATCAACTGAAGATGAATCTATATCAAGAGACTACCAAGTTTTTTCAAAACTGATGGGCAAAATCATGGTTTATCAGGATCAAGCTGATTTAAGATTCTGGAATGAGATTCATTGGAGAAAAAATAACTTTGAAGCTCCAATGGTTAATCGCGAACCCTATTACAATTTTGATTTCGAACAGTCATCAGACTTTAGGAACTCGAGATAATATACAGTTCTTCCTCAGCTCTTGTTATGGCTGTGTACAACCAGCGACGCCAGTCATCGTCAGTCATTTTGCTGAATCTTTGTTCAAAGAGAATTACTTTTTTTGCCTGACTACCTTGAGCCTTATGAACTGTTAGCGCATATCCATAATCAAATAGATCTCCTTGAACGGTTTTCTTTCGATTTTTAGTAAAGTTTAATCCCTGAGAGGAGTTAAATTGATTAACTGCAATTTTGCCTGAATAAAGATCTTCACGATCATCCATCTTGATCTCAGCTTGGTACCAGTCGTCATCTACTTGTCTAATATTTTGGATAGTGCCAATCATGCCGTTGTAGATTAACTGCTGATGATTATTACGCAAACAGATTACTCGATCACCTGATTGTGGTTGAGGTTCATCAAAACCCAGTATCTGGCGAATTTCTTGGTTTAGTTTTACTCTGGTCCAGTTGTATCCACACAGAATTAAAGTTTCTGGAGTGTATGAGGCTAGTAACTCTCCTACCCTCTCTTGTGCATCTGGGTCTTTGGAAGAAAACTTTTCTACAGTAGGTGAAAATTTCTTATTTGGAATTACCCCTTTTTCTCTAGCTAAGATAGAAATCTGAATAATCGGATTATTTTCAAGT
>CAZQWI010000094.1:0-3021 GCA_964596995.1 uncultured Pseudomonadales bacterium | reverse complement strand
TTTGCTTTTTAAGTACTTCATTATTTTTGTTGTACTCGGTTACGTAATTGAATTTCTTACAAACTGAACAGACTAAACCAACTGTTTGTCTTGGACCTTTTTTCTTTGATGCCATATTTTCCTTTATATTTTTCTTGTTTTTCTTGAGAGGATGGGATTATAACACAAATAAACTCTGAGGGGCGAGCCCCTCAGCGTTTTGTCTCACATTAAGTGAGACAAAGCCTGCAATAATCCTATTTCTCTCATTTAAATTCAGTTGAGCCAACGGTGAGACTCGAACTCACGACCTGCGGTTTACAAAACCGCTGCTCTAGCCAGCTGAGCTACGTTGGCTTTTAAAATCAAAGCCAGTCATTTTTTTTGAGCCGAAGATGGGATTCGAACCCATGGCCACCATCTTACCAAGATGGTGCTCTACCCCTGAGCTACTTCGGCACCAAAACTAGACGGAAATTTTACCACAAATGCTTTCTCAATATAAGCAACTCATCTTCAATATCTTAACCACCAGGTGTGGGAGATAACAATGTTCCCGCAAAATAAAAGGTGGGTAGGGCGCTAGTAACTCCACGGAGTGACCAGACAACCCATCAACCCTTTCGAGAACTGTTCAGGAAAATTTAGTTATCCCCCACACCCGATTGTTAAAGAACTATGTACCTATATGGTCATAATTATAAGCAATATTCGATCTATTTAAAAGATGAATGATATTAACCTCAACCTAGAATCTTTTTATTTATAATTTATCTCTTCTGCTTGACTATTCAAGGTTAAATCGAGTATTCTATTTCTAGAGTTATCAAGATTCCTGTAAGCGCCGTTTATGGAGCGTTTGTCATGATTGTTTTTATGTCAGCAATAGTGGTCACTTCGCAGGCTTCACTGCAAACACAGAATCTAGCATCTCAGGCGAGTTACCAAATTGTTGGCTGTAATCAGGCTTGTGCTAGCAATAGAAACTGCCAGGCAAATCACTTTTGTTATCAAGGTCGATGCAGGTTGGCCGCTAATCCTCAAGATGAAACATGTGGAATAACCGCCAAAGAATACGATGCCTCACAAGATCCATCGCAAAAGGGCTATGATCCTGTTATTGAAGAACCAACTTCTTTTGATACTACAAATAGCACCAACTCAAGTAAAGAGAATGATCCTCTTAACCCCCCTACTCCATTATCCAAGCTCAATAACTCGTTCAATGTTTTTGATAAACTTGATGGCAATGACTCAAAAATCATGATGTATATTGGCATTGGACTAATTGGCTTAGTGGTGTTGATTACGGTTGTTAGCATGCTTGGTTCAAATTCATCAAAAAGAGAAACAAAAACAGTTAAAAAAGTTAATACGCCAAAACCAGATTTCTCAAATCTCGAAAAGACTCAGCAACAAAACGAGATCAAGATAGAGAAAACAAAAACAATTCAGTAAATCGGTGGTGTTTTTAGGTTGTTTTTAGCATTATTGTTTAACCTTACTTTCAGACAATAAAAACTCATAGTTAATTTTTTTTGCTTTTGTGTTAAAATTATCCCTTCGAGAAAGCCTCTTGTCAGTCAGACAACGCAAGTAAAGTTATATGAAATTCATCAAAAAGTATATCAAGCAGGTTATCATCGAACTCAAGAAGGTAAGCTGGCCGAGTAAGGCACAAACAATTAATCAAACAATATTGGTAATTATGATCAGTATTATTACTGCCACTTACATCGGGGGGGTCGATTACTTGCTCCAACAGCTAATGTTGGCATTAGTTAAATAATATTAATCAAGTATTAACAGTTAAAATTTTTGTAATGACAGATCAAACCACACAACCAACTCAAGATGAACAGTTAGAAGAACTCGCTGATCAATCAGATGCAGCAGATAATACCAACGCGCCAGAAGTTCCTGAAGTGCAAGAGGTTGAAGTCAACGATCCAAATTTAGTTCGCATTGCCGATGAGGATAACGACAAAGCCCATTGGTATGTAGTACACACCTATTCTGGTAGAGAAAACAAGGTAGCCGAAACGCTAAAACAACGCGCCACTACTCTAAATCTTACCGACAAAATCATTAAGGTTTTAATTCCAACGAGAGAAAAAATTCAGATTCGTAAAGGTCAAAGAAAAACCATCACCGAGAAGGTTTTTCCAGGCTATATGTTGGTAAACATGATTATGGATGATGATGCTTGGTTGGCAGTTCGTACTACTCAAGGAGTAACTGGGTTTGTTGGTGCTAGCAGTCGCCCCAGCCCAATTCCAGCTTTTGAAGTTGATGCCATCACCAAGTATGCTCAACAGGCAACACCTCAATACAAAGCCGAGTACACCGAGGGTGAAGCCGTCAAGATTACCGATGGTCCATTTAATGAGTTCTTGGGCACAGTCCAAAAGATTGACGAGAACAAGGCTCAAGTGACCGTGTTAATTAATATTTTTGGAAGAGAAACCCCTGTTGAACTCGACTTTTTACAAGTTGAAAAAATCTAGTTACTCAATCTGTTTGGCAATCATTAAATAAAAGTGTGATAAAATAACCAACTTAGAAAGAATTATGGCAAAAAAAATACTTAATGTTCTTAAATTAAACTTACCTGCAGGAGCAGCTACTCCAGCCCCTCCAGTTGGTCCTATTTTGGGTCAAGCCGGTATTAACATGATGGACTTCATCAAACAGTACAATGACCGCACCGCCGACAAGCGTGGCGAGATTATTCCTGCTGAAATAACTGTTTATCAAGATCGCTCTTTTACCTTTGAGCTTAAACTACCACCAGTTTCAGCCATGATTTTGAAAGTCATTGGCAAGAAACAAGGAAGCAAAGAACCAAAAACCGATATTATTGGTGAGTTAACCATGGAGCAGGTCAAACAAATCGCTGAAACCAAACTCCCAGATCTCAATACCACTGATATTGATGCTGCAATCAAGACCGTTATGGGTTCAGCAAAAAGCATGGGCGTTAAGATTGTCTAAGGTTAAAAAATACTTTTTAACCAAAACAGCTGTTCCAGCGTCTGTTTC
>CAZQWI010000093.1:0-3224 GCA_964596995.1 uncultured Pseudomonadales bacterium | reverse complement strand
AGCTGAAAAAAGGATAAGATTGTTTAGAGAATTCTTTCGTGTACTTAAACCTGGAGGCGTAATTACCTTGGTCGAGGGTAATCTAGAGGTATCGTACTATGGTTCAAATATATTTAGAGCTGCTCAACTGATGGAAATAGAACTACAGGCAGCAGGTTTTATCAATATTAAAATTGACTTTGCCACACATTTTATAAAAAGTAGAAGTGTTTTAAGATCTATTTCAGCATCATCGATTGATAATGAACCTGCTCAAACTAGTCAGTATACTTTGCAAATCTATGCTGAAAAACCAAAGAAAAACAGCTAAACCCATATTAATTAAACATATAGACAAATAATTATGATCGGCTACCTACAAGGCAAACCAGTTTTCAATAAAAATTCAGTCATCATTTTAACTGGTGGAGTTGGTTATCAAGTTGAGGTAGGCTCAAAAACAAGATCTCGCCTAACTGAAGATGAGACATCCTTATTTATATACACTCATGTTCGCGAGGACAAACTTGAGTTATTTGGATTTTTATCATCCCAACAAAAAGAGTTATTTGAGTTGTTATTGAGCGTTTCTGGCATTGGTCCCAAAACTGCCTTAGAGATCACCGACAGAGACCCAGAAATGATTATTTCTGCAGTCCAGAATGCAGAAGTTTCATTTTTTAGCTCAATTCCAAGAATTGGTAAGAAGCTTGCACAAAAAATTATCCTTGAACTTAAATCCAAACTAGGTAGTCTAAAAGAGTTAAGTCTAGGTCCAAGGTCTTCACAGGAACATGACATCTTTGCTACTCTCGAAGCCTTGGGCTATGAAGAGACGGAGATTGCCTCAACTGTTGGCGAGCTACAACTAGACGATCTTTCTCTTGAAGAGTCGGTCAAGCTAGTTTTAAAAAAAATTGCTCAATAAAATTTGTTGACAGAATAAAAACCCCTCCCCAGAAGTGACAGTTTGTATTATCATATCCTTATGGCGGATGACCAACTGACACATCATTGTGAAGACGAACTACTAATTAACTCCCTTCGAGCTCAAGATTGGGATGAGTTTTATGGTCAGCCCTTAATCAAAAAATCATTGCGCATCGCCATCAAAGCTACACAAGAAAGAAACGAACCTCTTGATCATATCTTGCTTTATGGTCCTCCAGGATTGGGTAAAACCACCCTATCACACTTGATAGCCAAAGAACTTGGTTCAAATCTCAAGATCACTTCTGGAACTGCTTTAGCTAAGGCTGGAGATCTAGCCGCTATTCTTACTAATCTTAAGGATGGCGATGTTCTTTTTATCGACGAGATTCATCGTTTGCCAAAAGCGGTTGAAGAAACCCTCTATCCAGCCATGGAAGATTTCGCTCTTGACATTGTAATAGGCAAAGGCCCATCAGCTCGTACCGTTCGTCTTGATTTACCCAAGATTACCATTGTTGGCGCCACCACCAGATTTGGTCTGCTCGCTGCACCTTTTAGAGATCGTTTTGGCATCGTTCATCGACTCAATTTCTACCAGCCAGAAGAATTAGTACACATTTTAGTCAAGGCAGCCACCAAGATTGATCTGTCTTTAGATGAAAAGTCAAGCCTAGCCATTGCCTCAAGAGCCAGAGGTACCCCCCGCATCGCTCTCAAGCTACTTAAGCGAGTTAGAGATTATGTTCAAGTCAATCATCACAATCAGGTGACTCCAGAAATAATTATGAGCGCTCTTGAAATGCTGAGCATTGATAAGCTTGGACTCGACGAGAATGAACGTCAATTTCTAGAAAAAATTATTCTTAAGCATGCAGGTGGACCAATCGGCTTAAAAACTATTGCCGCTACCATTCATGAAGATCCAGGTACAATTGAGGAAGTACTAGAGCCATATCTATTGCAACTAGGATTTGTCAAAAGAACTTCCCAAGGAAGAGTCATCGCAGAAAGTGCTTATCAATACTTAAATATTAAATATCCAAACAATAAAAAATAACATATGCCAACTCAAACTCCCTTTACCGATAAACAGGGTAAGCAACTTTCTTCAGATGAGCTTTTTCAAAAAATCATCAATCGACTCTCAGCAATTCACCTAGAGTTGGTAACCGGTTTTTTGTGGTGGTTTGTTGGTAAAATTCCTTCACACTGTTTCAGAAAGTTTTGTTATCAAGCTTCTGGCATGAAAATCGGAAAAGAATCATACATTCACATGATGGCTCGAATTTTTGATCCTAGAAATATTGAAATAGGTGAAGGGACAATCATTGGTGAAAAGGCAACTTTAGATGGACGCAAACAACTGCCAAACTCAAACGGTGGCTTAATTATCGGCAACCATGTTGATATTGCTAGCAATGTAATGATCTGGACAAGTGAACACGATATTAATCATCCCTCAATGCTCCCTATAGAAGAAAAGGTTGTGGTCGAGGATTATGTATTTATTGGTCCCAGAGCCATTATCCTGCCAGGAGTAACTGTTGGTAAAGGCAGCGTGATTGCTGCTGGAGCAGTTGTTAGCAAAGATGTACCTGCGATGAAGATCGTTGGCGGTGTGCCAGCCTCGATTATTGGAGAGCGAAAACTTGAAACACTTAATTACAAGCTAGGTAGACCAAGATTATTTCAATAAAAGTTAAATTACACTTTTATGGTTCAAATCACCAATCTTTTAAACCAAAATCAGCGCTCAAATCAAGCTAAAAGCAGGCTAAAGAAATCATTAAAGTTAGTTAATATCTTACCAGTGATTATCATCATTACCTTTCTTTTCATGGTAGGCATTATTGCCTTTATTTTTTTTACTCAAGATGAGGAGTCTGCAGAAAAAACTGACAACTCCATCACCAATGAAGCTTTTTCCACCTTCAACCAAGAAAACCAAGAAGATCTTTCGCATCTTGAATCAGAATTAGAGGATTTTGATCAAAAATCCTCAAGTTCATCGCCACTAACAGATCGAGTTTCGCCTCCAGTTGAACTTTCAACAGACCCAATCGCAACCAGTTCTCCCGTAGTCACTAAAGCACCTCTTTTCTCTTTAGATAACAAATATCATGATGAAAAGTTTAGCTATAAAATTTTCTATAACGATCGCTGGGAATTTAGAAAAACCTATGGCGAAGATATCGAAAAGATGACAGAAACGGATGTTATTAATGGCTTTGATCTCCATCGTTATTATGGAGATGAAGCTGTAGGTAACGTAGGAGTTAATTTATTAGATGCCCACAATCTTACTGATATTA
>CAZQWI010000092.1:2362-3332 GCA_964596995.1 uncultured Pseudomonadales bacterium | reverse complement strand
AAAATTTTGAGTTAACGCTAGCCATTCCCGGTGAGTTTAATCTAATGAATGCCTTGGCAGCCTGCCTAGCTGCTGAAGCAGCTGGGGTGGACTTCAACCAAGCGCTGTTGGCTATTTCTAGCTTCAAAGGCACTCAGCGCAGATTTGAGTTTATCGGCCAAAAGAACGGAGTTTACTACTATGATGATTATGCTCATCATCCACATGAGATTTTAGAAACAATTAAAGCAATTAAGCAGTGGCACCCTGACAAAAGAAGAGTTGTGGTTTTTCAACCACATACTTTTTCCAGAACCAGACAGCTTTACAATCAGTTTGTTGACTCCCTCTCAACCGCAGACGAGTTGGTTTTACTAAAGATCTTTCCTTCGGCTAGAGAGGCTTTTGATAGCACGGTATCATCGGCGATGTTAACTGACACAATTAGCGAAAGATTTCCTAATACAAAGGTTCATTATTTGGATGGAGTAGAGCAGTTAGCAACATTTTGCAGAGAACAACTTAACCCAGAAGATGTGTTATTAACCGTTGGCGCAGGTGATATTTATCAGGTGCATCAAAAGTTGTAAGTGATATAATTAACATCTTGTTGAAAGAATTATCTGATTTAGTTAGGATTTATTGAGCCTCGGTGGCGGAATTGGCAGACGCGCGAGACTTAAAATCTCGTTCTTTTACGAGAGTGTGGGTTCGATTCCCACCCGAGGCACACAAGCAAATTAACATCATAACCAACGCGAGAGTAGCTCAATTGGCTAGAGCATCTCCCTTCCAAGGAGAAGGTTGCGGGTTCGACCCCCGTCTCTCGCTCATTAGCTAGATTAAGCACAATCGGAGAGTAGCTCAGGTGGCTAGAGCGCGCGCTTTGGGAGCGCGAGGTCGCAGGTTCAAGTCCTGTCTCTCCGACACTCACTTTTGCCTAGATTTAAACTGCGTGATAGAACTTTTTTAAGTTAATCAAAGTCATCAT
>CAZQWI010000092.1:0-2352 GCA_964596995.1 uncultured Pseudomonadales bacterium | reverse complement strand
AGGATTTACCTCCCGGTCATTTTCCAGAAAGCTGGTTAAAAATTGAAGAGGCTCAGATTGCAGTTTGGCAAAAAGCGCTAGAAAAGCAAGTTGCAGAAAGAAAACCAAACCAGACTGAAGAAGAAACTACTGAAAGAGTAAACTTAATACAACATCATTTTGATGAATATTTTCTTGAACCTTCTTTTGAAGAAGGACCATATGCAAATAATTGGCATAGAAATCTGATTGAAATTCTTAATCGAATAATTGATTTAGATATTGAATGTCAAAATTTACCAGAGAAAGATAAAAGGATAAGTTTTTCTTCAATAAGACTAGAAAAAAGATTCGCTATTTTGGATTGGCTAATAAAACAAATAATTTCATCATTGCCTGAAGGAGAAGAGTTTACTGAAAGACAAATTAATGACATGTTTAACAATATTTCTCAAAAACAGATGGAGGTATTAAAACAACAAATCATTGATTCTGGACTTCTAATTCAACCCCTAACTTCTCATGAAAGATGGATGCAAACTATTTCGCAAAGTCAATCAATGTAATTAGCCACACATGAAAATTTCAATAAAAAAGGGCCTTAGCTTTGGTTCAACCTCTGGAATAATCACAACACTCGGATTAATTGTGGGACTAAACTCCAACACCCATTCTCATCTGGTTCTTATTGGCGGTATTCTCGTGATAGCAATTGCCGATGCGATGTCAGATGCACTGGGAATTCACATATCACAAGAAGCTGAAAATAAAAACACAACAACGCAGGTGTGGGAGTCAACCATCGCCACCTTTTTATCAAAATTTCTTTTTTCTTTGACATTTATAATTCCTGTCCTATTTTTGCCACTGTCTGCCGCCATTTTCGTCTGCATTGGCTGGGGCTTAAGTTTAATAATCATTCTAAGTTATTTTTTAGCCAAACAACAAAAAATTAATCCTTTTGGAGTTATTTTAGAACACCTAATCATCTCTGTAATTGTAATCGTTATAACCCATTATGTAGGAGATTGGACAGCAACTTTTACTTAATCCTTAATCATTATGGCCACCTCAACTCCACAAGATATCATCTATCAAACAAAATCTTATAGTGTAGAAAGATCACCTCGGCCGTTTGTGTCGAGAGATGAAGGTGGACACATTAGAATTTTTCCGAAAAATCATGAGATTAGTTGCATTAATGATCTTACTCCACAAGAAGCTATTGAGTTAATTAGACTAGAATCAGTTGTTAGAGAAGCAATGATTGAGGGCATGAATCAACAGGGAATACCGATTGTTTGGGTAAATCTAGAGGATTTGGGCAACTGGGCTTTTAAAAGAAACGAAAAGCCAATTCTTCATATTCATGTTTTTGGCAGAGCCTCAACTGCTATAAAGCAGCTGTGGCCTGAGGCTGTTTACTTGCCAGACAGAAGTACAGGTTTTTATGATGACTTTGAGCCTCTTACTGATGAAGATGTGAAACTCATTGGTAAATTAATTGAGCAAAAATTTCAGCAGAAAAATTACTCTGATCAAGCTTGGGGGTTGTAATTAATTGACCATTAAAATACTTTCAATTTATGAAATTCTCCAACATCCCCCTCAACTTAAAACAGTCTCAGACGTCATCAACAAACTCAGCTCCTCCTAATCCTTATCAAAACTCGCTTAATCAAGCGATTGAACAAAGACGTCGATTAAAAGCAACTGAGTACTCGAGCGCTGATCCAATTCAAACCCATGCTCGACAAAGAGGTGAGTTGCTTGAAAGAAGGATCAATCAACTCGTTAACGAAACTAAGAATCATTGATAACTAACCTAATAATATTTTTTCAGCTAAATCTCATTTTTCCCTCGTAACATCAAGGAGTGATTAACTCCATATCTCCATCAGAAAAAGTGCTTAAACAATATTTTGGTTTTGACTCATTTCGCGAGGGTCAAAAAGAGATTGTTGACACCATCATCTCGGGTCAAGATACTTTGGCAATTCGTTCCACTGGCTCTGGTAAGTCAATCTGCTTTCAAGTACCCGCTTTATGCTTTCCCCATTTAACCTTGGTTATCTCACCATTAATCTCATTAATGACTGACCAAGTTCAAGCTTTAGTGCAAAAAAACATTTCAGCCACTTTTATCAACTCATCACTGCCAGCAAACGAAATCAAAACCAGAATCAAAAATCTAAATAATCAAGAATACAAACTTCTATATTTATCACCAGAAAAATTAGAGTCAACTAAATTTGCAAAAATATTGTCAGAGTTGCCCATTAGCTTTATCGCAGTCGATGAGGCTCATTGCATCTCAATGTGGGGACATGATTTTAGACCTAGTTATACTCATATTCCTAATTTTGTAAAGTT
>CAZQWI010000091.1:0-3335 GCA_964596995.1 uncultured Pseudomonadales bacterium | reverse complement strand
GAGATGTAGTTTACTAAGGCATCAAACCAAACATACATCACATGCTCCTCGTCTCCAGGCACTGGAACGCCCCATGGCATTTTGGTTTTTAATCTGGAGATACTAAAATCATTAAGACCACCTTCAACAAAGGCGATCGCTTCGTTCATTTTTGATTCAGGTTTAATAAACTCAGGATTATCTTTAAAAAAATTCAAAAGAGGTTGTTGGTAGTTCGAGAATTTAAAAAAATAGTTCTCTTCATCTCTTTGCTCTAATTCCAGATTGGGATGTAATGGACATTTGCCATTAATCAACTCACTTTCGGTTTTTTCGAGTTCACATCCCACACAATATTTTACTTGATATTTAGCTTTGTAAATGTCGCCAGATTGTTCTGATCTTCTCCAAAATTCTTGAGCTGCTTTTTGATGATCGGGATTGGTGGTACGAATAAAATTTGTATAACTTAAGTTTAAGATATTTTTTAACATCTCAAATTTTGAGGCATATTCATTGCAGTACTCAACTGGATCTTGATTCAACTCGATTGCTTTTTGATAAATCTTTTGACCATGTTCATCGGTACCAGTGTTAAAAATTACTTCTTTTCCAAGAGTAGCTTGATAACGAGCAATAACATCAGCCTCAACTATTTCAAGTCCAAAACCGATGTGTGGTTCTGCATTTACATAAGGAAGAGTTGTAGTGATATAAAACTTGTTGTTCATAGATAAGACATTATCTCATATATGTGGGAAGAAATTCTAGGTTTTGCTTGTTTGTTTGAAAATTTGCCTAAAGCTATGTAAAAATGTAACAAAAAGCAACATTGTTAGTGGAATTAGCAGCCAGGATTCTAAAACTACCTGCTGTATTTTCAAAAATAAGTAGGTGGTAATGGCTATCGATAGCAAATATCCAATTCTTCTATTTAAAAAAATAAAGCTTAGTGAGAATAGACTACTTAAAAATATCAACACTAAAAATGGTAAGTAGCTGTTTGGCAAAATAAAATGTTTGACGGAGTCTGGTGAAATTTCCCTTAAGAAAAAAACAGTAGTTAGCCATAGAATTATGGCTAGAATCAGTGTTGGTAGATGATTAAGATATTTTTTAATGATTAAGAAGAAATTGGTCTTAAAGCCACCTTTTTTGAGAATCTCCTTTTTTCTTGGAACTGATTTAATTCTACTTTTTGCTCTAGTAGGTTTAATTGGCTTTACACCTCTTCTTTTTATTCTTGATGAAGCTTTATTCATAACTGACTCCATTTTCTCTAAAAAAGATTAGATCTTTTTGAATAGCTTGCTGCCAGTTTTGACTGGGTAAAAGATTATGATCGGCATCAGGATAAACAAAATATAGGTACTCAATCAGTTTTCCTTCATTATTTTCGTCAGCTCGACGCTGATTTTCTTTTTTTATCATCTCGATAAAACTATCTGTCCATTCTTGGGGAGCATCTTTATCTCGACCTCCCTGATGTATCTGTATCGGTCCAGTTAATGAGTCAAGATGTTGAGTAATGCTAAACTCAAAAACATCATAATTTTTTTCGAAGATGGCTAACCAAGCTCTGCCTTCTTTCCCTTCATCTTCATCAGTTCTCGTGAAGTACAAAATTGAGTAGGGAAACGGAGCTGTAACCGGCGCCCAGAGACTGGCGGGAATAGGCTCGTTTAGAATTTCCAAAACACTTAAAGTAATCTGACCACCATTACTATGTGCCCAAATTCCAATTTTATTTTTATCAACA
Organism: uncultured Pseudomonadales bacterium; assembly: GCA_964596995.1. GTDB lineage: Bacteria > Patescibacteriota > Microgenomatia > UBA1400 > PJMF01 > DAOLOF01. The sequence goes on along the minus strand of CAZQWI010000091.1, from coordinate 1,597 downwards.
GTAGCAATCTTTTGAATTGAATGATTGGCACTCTTATCGGTTATCTCATCTTGATCATGTAGTAGTATATCTGAAAAAATAACAGGATTATCTTGAATGGTCTTAATTAACTCAATTACATTAATTGGTTTAATAAATCTAGCCTCCCAACTGTTTTCTGGCTCAGGATCAGCCTCAGCAAAACCAAAAAAATCAGGAGCTAGGGTAATATATTGATTTTCAGCAAAAACCTTGGCAGCGTTTTTTGTGCCAAACCCAGGATAATACTGTTCCTTAGAGGCATAACCTCTTATCAGTAGTATTACTGGGCATGTCTTTGCTTTACACGATTCTGGAATGTTAACATAACCAGTCATAGTTTTGCTCATGGTAGTGAAAGAAAACAGAAAACTTGTATATGCTTCGTTACTATCTATTTCCTTGGTCAGTAAAACTTTACTTGGTTGATACTGATAGTTTTTTAAGTTATTGATGGTGTATTGATTTAAGGGATGCTTGTGCTCAAGTGGATTTTCTACCCAAGGAGAGATCAACTCATCGGTTGATTTAGAAATAAGAGAAAACAGATCGAATTGTAAATTGGTTAAGCTGAAAAATAAAAAAACTAGTACAACAAAAATAGCACTGATCAAAAAATAAATAGCTGGTTTTCGCATGAGATTATTATACTCACTGTGAAAGTAAATCTGAACTGAAACTATTTATCTTAAGTTTCCCTCTTTGTTGTCTTTAGATATTACCTCTTCTACAGTCAATTGCCTCTCATGCCAGAACGGTTTTTCTGACATACTTGAGCTAATCAATACATACCTAAAAGAAGCTGGCTGATCTCTTTTTTCTACTGTTTGTGGGCGTGATTCCTTTGTCATTTTCATTGCCTTTCATTAAAAAACCCCGCTGTGTGCGGGGTATGAATTAATTGTTGTTTTTTTGTTACACCACCGCCACAGGCACTTGTTGATAAATAACAAGCTTAAATTTGCAAATAATGGGTTGGTGTTGCCAATTTTTCATCTTTTAGAATTAAATCATAAAAATCATGTTGGTGCAAATTAAATTTTTTTATATGTGGCTTTGCTATTCTACTTTTCGAAATCGTTAAAAAATGGTTATGCGACCGAAATACAAGCTTGAATTAATTTTGGTGGAATGTTGAACTCATTCACTAGATGAGTCAATATAGCTGATGATGAAGATGTTAATGGATAAGTATGTGAGTTTTTAGACGTCTTTGACGGGGAGTTAATAATTGTAAATTTTAAACCGTTCATCTTAGCAATAATTCTTTTAAGTTGAGCTATTAGTTTTTCATCGTATATTTGATCTTCTATACTTTTGAAGAATATCTTCTTCTGTCATCTCTGTTGTAATTTGGTTTTGAACGTAGTGAGTAGCGTGATCAACAGCATAAGTAATAAATTCCTTTCTAAGTAAAACGTCAGGATTGAAAACTATGGCGATTGGTCCATAGGATTTTGCTACAACTAAAGATGTGTATATACCTTTGAAACCTTTATCATCACCCATCTCTTTTCTGGTCTTAGCTCACCTTGACCAAAAAGATATTCAGCTGCATCTAAATTCATAGTTTTTATCA
>CAZQWI010000090.1:1598-3349 GCA_964596995.1 uncultured Pseudomonadales bacterium | reverse complement strand
AAAGTATTTGTTTGAGCATTCAGAGCCACAATAGCGTTGGATCCAATTATTTTCTTAAATGATAAAAATACTGCGGTAAGAAAATCAGTTTGTTTAGTTTCATCCTCAATCAAATGTGCTATTACTTCGGAATCAGTTTCTGATAAAAATTTATGTTTGGCTTTTTGTAAATTCTCTTTAAGCTGCTGATAGTTTTCAACAATACCATTATGCACTACCGAGATAGTTTTAGTACAGTCCAAGTGTGGATGGGCATTACTATTTGTCACTCCACCATGTGTTGCCCAACGGGTATGTCCCAAAGCTAAAGTACTTGAGGGCAAACTAGTTTTAGCTTCACCAATCTTGCCAATCATCTTCTCAACCTTAAGAGTACTTGATTTGACTGGTTTCACCACTATTCCCCAAGAATCATAGCCTCGATACTCAAGCTGCTTTAAACCTTCAAGAGTTGTTTTGGCAGCCTGTTGCTGATGATCATTGATAACTGCAAAAATTCCACACATAAATACTTTTACAAAAGATTAATAATCTCCTTGGCTAGCTTTTGCGAATCATGTCGTAGCAAGCTTCTTGGCACCAAGTCATTGGCTAATTGGTGAACCTTAACTTTTGATACCAGGTCGGCTCTAATCACTTGATAATCATCCTCACTTAAATCGTCTATTACTTGATACTCCTTTGCTTTCTCATACTCTTTGATGAGAGTTTTTGGAATGTTGCCATTGTTGATAATAACAAAGTCTGGTTTCCGACCGGTATACTTTTCTACTTCTGATAAATGGTCTTTTGCTGTGTAGTTGTGTGTTTGGGCATAATGAGTCATTAAGTTAACCACATAAACAAATTTGCCTTTATTGGCCGTAAGTGCCTTCACAAAACCTTCGGCCAAGGTATTTGGCAAAAGACTGGCATAAAGATCTCCAGGTCCAAGCATCACCAAATCAGCTTCTTTAATGGCAGTAGCAGCCTTGTGATAGATTTTTGTGGGAGGTTTAAGTTTAATCTGCGTAATCTTTTGACCTCCGTTAGCTGGATCATCAAGAGAGTGCTCACCAACAAGTTTTTTTCCTGATTGATAATGAATCTCAAGATCAACAGTGTCTTCTGAAACTGGATAAACTCTACCTTTAATACGAAAGATGTTGGAGGCTTGCTCAATGGCTTGAGCAGGAGTATTTGCCAAATCCTCCAGGGCGGTTAAGATTAGATTGCCAAGATTGTGCCCTTGCAAACCATTACCTTTTTCAAAACGATAAAGAAGTAACTCTCTGACTAACTGCTGATGCTTGCCCGAAGCCAACGCAGCCAAACATTGGCGCAAATCTCCAACTGGCAAAAACCCAAACTCATCCCTGAGTCTGCCGGTTGAGCCACCTGAATCAGAAACTGCCACAATGGCATTTAAGTCGCACATTTCTTGATACTGCTTAAGACCTGATAAAGCCACACTGGTACCAGTGCCTCCGCCAATGACAGTGATCGTTTTTCTTGTTTGCATGTGATTTTTTATTGTAACACTTTGTGGCTCTTTGTTTACTGTTGACATGGAAAATCCGATTGTTAAAATGATTGAAACGCTCATTGATTACAATAAATGAAACAATAGATTAAAAACAACATATGGGCTACATATACAACAAGTTATGAAGAACAAATATTTAATTATTATTAAAATAAGTAATTGAAAAAGAGTGGGTTTATCCACTCTTTTTTTTATATATAAACAATTTTCGAAAGAAAAAACATGG
>CAZQWI010000090.1:0-1588 GCA_964596995.1 uncultured Pseudomonadales bacterium | reverse complement strand
ATTCAAGCTGAAAAGGATGGCGAAAAATCTGCACAAACTAATAATGAAATTCTTCACTCTTTTAGTCCCGATCAGTCACAACAAATACTTTCTGGTGAAGTCTCAATAGCAGCATTTTCATACTTAATAACACCAGGAATTGAAACCCAAAATAATCGTTTTTTTAGAGTAATAGGAGTAGATGAAAAAACTGGACAGATAATCGTATATTCAACTCGTAGAGCTCCATCAGTAGCTGGATATCTCTGGAAAGATGGTAATCAAATTACCTACGGAAATGCCCATGATGGTCACATCACTTGGCGTCATCACCAAGGTGATGAGTATTCTCAACTCGTTTTCTTTGAAGATGAAAAAACAGCAGCTCTACTAGCTGAGCCTTGTGGCTCTTGCTGGGTAAATCCATCTCAACCAGATGCTTCACAAAGATGGGATACCTACTCACAAACTAGAAACGAAGCTCAAAGATTATGGAAAGTCCCAACACCTTCACTTGAATCTCACCTTCCTATAGATGAAGATGTTGCTAGGTTTTTAGCTTTACTGAAAGCAGAACTTAGATCATTTATTGATACTGACTCAGAAGAAAATATCTCATTTGATCAAGCATACGAAGCAGTTGAAACTTTATTAGTATCGTCTAGAGAGTTCGTGCTAATTTTTCCAGCTCTCTCCAACATGTTGGATGAACTGTCATACCTTGATGATTCTGAATCCCTTGCTCTTAATGAGATTTTGTCAATTATTTACAACTTAATTATTGAAGAACGCTCCATTAAACTTGTTAAAAGTATTGAACAATTAACTGTTTTATCCAAACAAAACCTTCAGGAGTGGGAACCAATAATTAAGTTTATAATTTTGGGCAGAAATCAAGAGAAAAAGCCAAAAATTACTAATCTAAAAAAATTAATTGCTCTTTTAGGGAACAGATTTATAGTTGAAGATACAGTTGATCCCCAGATGCTATCTTCCTATCTTGAATTCTGTTTGATGGCTCTCTCAACTTTTCCAACTCTAGATCTTCTTAATACTACCCAATCCGAGATCCTAACCATAGTTGATAACAGAAAAAATGCTGATAGATTAATTGCTGGTGAGACCTCATATTTTTGGACAGCTCAACTGAATCAATTAATTGATACGGGTGTTTTCTCACAAAATGATCAACTCGATGAATCTAAATTACCCAAAACAACCAAGCAAATTCATAACCTCACAGAAATTTATACACGAGATGACTTCAATCTCGTGGGAAAGATTGCCCAATCCATCAACGGCAAAGGAGTGGTAGCTCTAGAAAGCATTACCTCTAGAAGAGACTGTCCTTATACTCCAGAAACGGTTGAGGCAATATTAGCTGTCTTTGAAGAGGTTGATCTTCTTAGATTTACAACTGATAGTAAAGACAGATTTAAATTAACCAAAAAAGGATTAGAGCGAGGATTAACCTACGGAGCACTCAGAGAAGCAGTCCAGTCAGCAGACTTAATCTTGTCTTCACTCGAAAACGGAAGCACAACTCCAATAACAAGCTTTGCAGATGTAAAAGAAAGATATGACGCTGGCAAAACTAAAATCAAAAAAC
>CAZQWI010000089.1:0-3420 GCA_964596995.1 uncultured Pseudomonadales bacterium | reverse complement strand
ATGGCAAGATTGCTGAGTCTGTATCCAATTCTACAAATCGTTTACCCTTCGATCAGGAGCTTCATCCAGAAGTGTTAAGTATTTTGGATAATCTAGAAGAGATTGACCAAAAATTGAAAGAGCATGCGGCTGAGCGTCCTCTATCTGAAATTAATCGAGTTGATTTAGCTATTCTAAGAGTGATTTACTGGGAGTCGGTGACAAAAAATACTCCCATAAAAGTATTAATTGATGAGGCTGTTGAGCTGGCAAAAGAACTTGGTTCTGAAAGCTCCTCGAGATTTGTTAATGGAGTCTTGGGAAAATTATTGGTTGAGAAGAAAAAATAATTTTAATATGTTACCAAAAGTTAAGAATCCAAATTTGCTTGAAACTGCTTTAACTCATCGCAGTGCTCTCAATGAACCAGCTATTTCTGGTACTACTTCTACAGTTTCTAATGAGCGTCTAGAGTTTTTGGGGGATGCGGTCTTAGAATTGATAGTAACCAACTATTTATTTGAAGAGTTTCCAGATCAGCCAGAGGGAAAATTAACCGCTTATCGTAGCGCTTTGGTTAGAACCGAAACATTGGCCCAAGTGGCTGTAGAGTTAGATTTAGGTAAAAAACTTTATTTAAGTAAGGGTGAGGAAGCTGGTGGTGGAAGAGAAAATATTGGTCTTTTGGCTGACACCTTTGAGGCAGTAGTTGGGGCTTTATATCTAGATCAAGGCATGGATGTTGTTGTGTCTTTTATCAAAGAGGTGCTGATTCCAAAATTTGAAGTTATTAAGGAGAAAAAACTTTATAAAGACTCTAAAAGTGCACTTCAGGAGTTATTGCAAGCGCAAGGCTTAGAGGCTCCAGTATATGAGTTGATTGATGAAAAGGGTCCAGATCATGCAAAAATATTTACAGTTGAAGTGAGAGTTGAGGAAGAAGCTGTCGGCTTAGGAACAGGAAACAGCAAACAACTCGCTCAGCAACAGGCCGCAGCTCAAGCTTTAACTAAGTTTGAGAAAAATTAGAGTTTAGTATAAAATTGCTGATTCAGTTATCATATTAAATATAAAAAATATATAAAAGTAAAAAAAGAATTTCTATGCTTAAGATAAAACTCACTCGATTAGGTAAAAAAAATCAACCTCACTACAGAATTGTAATCAATGAGGCCAGAGATAAACGTGATGGTTCTTATGTGGAGATGATTGGCTATTATGCTCCAATGCAAACTCCAAAAGTTTTGGAGTTAGATATCAAAAAATACGATGCTTGGATTGCTAAGGGAGCTCAACCCACCGAAACAGTAGCATACTTATACGCAGTTGCTAAGGCTGGTAAAGGTTTTCCTGAAAAGAAGGCAAAGCCATCTAAGAAACAGTTGGCTAAGAAAGAAGAGGCAAAACAGGCTAAAGAAGAAGTTAAGGTAGAAAAAGAAGAAAAGGTTGAAGAAGTGAAGCAAGAAACTCCAGCAGTTGAAAAAGAGAGTCCAGCTCCTGTAAAGGAAGTTGAGGCAAAAGAAGCAAAGACAGAAGAAAAAAAAGAGTAATAAAAAATTACACTACTAACTAGTTTTAAGTGTTTTTAACATGCAACATTTTATTGAGTTTATTCTCACTCATCTTGTAAAGAATCCTGCAGATTTATCTGTGGAGGTGGTGGAGGGCGAATATAAAAACATCTATCGTATCAGAGCTCATGCTGACGACATTGGCAGAATTATTGGCTCTAGAGGTAGAACAATTAAAGCAGTTCAACAAGTTGCTTCAATTCTTGCCAAAGATCTCAATGAACGTTTTGAGATTGAGGTTGTTAAAGATGAGGAGTAGTTTCTCTTTTAACTTTTCCAAGATCTAGAAAGATCACTGAAATTTAAATCCTGGTACATCGAACAAATCTTCGATGTTAGCATTATTGATATCGATGGGCAGTTCATAGCCAGAAGGAATAAACTGCTGGATGGTATTAAAGGCTCGCAACTCTTTTTCACCAACTGTGGGTAAAGTTGCATCAACGCTGGTTGAAATCACTTGGGTATAAAAGTAAGTGTTCAATAAAATTTCTGCTTCCGATAAAGCTATTAACTCTCCAGATTCATTTTTGTTTGATTCTTTGATGTTAAGTTCAACCACCGAAGTGAAGGGAGCAATTCTTTCTACTGTTTCTAAAAATTGATCAACTTGATCTGACTCCCCTTTTATTACTAGCTCCATTTCAAGTTTGTCGAACCTCCTACTTTTGGTGGGAACTGCTTCCTGGTTTTTTGAACTAGCAACAAGATCAAGTTCAGCTGAACTACTAGCTATTGATCCTGGATTGATAAGCATTGAAACAATTGACACCTGAGAACTTTGAACTGTTTGATGAAGATTGTAAAGTAATTCAAGAACTGGTTTGTGCGAAGGAAGAACTTCATCCACTTTTTCTTTTTGTTTAAACTGATCAGAAATCTCAATCTGTTTGAGCTCATTAATCTTCAGGGTTACCTTTTGAAACTGCTTTTTTTCAAGGTCAAGTTTTTTACTAGCAACAAAGATATTTTCAATTTGGGGTTTGATAGCGAAAAAAATCATTACTACAGAAACCCAGGCCATAACAATCGACAGCAATAAGTTCTTGCGTGAATTTAGCAATAGCTTTATATTCAAATCTTGTTTTGTTTGAACGATAGCCATTAATACTCCTCTTCAACATTGATAACTTCTGATTCTTCAGAAAATGAGACGGTTAATGAGAACACATACTCTCCAGTAGATTGGCGAGTGAGATCGGTTTTTGTCAAAGATGCAAACTGCTCTTTAACTTTTGGATCCTCAAGTACCTCAAAGGCGTGTTCGAGAATAAAGACATGAGGGCTGGTAACCTTCAATGACAAAATTCCTTCTTCCATATTGTAGTTGATGCCGCTGATGGTGATATCGGGACCAAAAAGATCGGTGAAAAAGCCAATGGCAATCTGTTTTTCAGCCCTTTGATCAAATAGTTCTCTAATGATGGTTAATTTATTCACAAAAAATAGATAGTTAGCTTCAAGTGACCGATCAGAGTCAATCTGTTTTTTTGCAGATGTCACTTGAGCCTGTACTTTTTTTAATCGATAACCCAAATAAAAGTTTATTCCAGAAGTGATGGTAAGAACAGCTAAGCAGATAATACAAATTATTAACGAGTATCGAAAAAACATCCGATCTTTTTTTTGTTGAGCGGATAGCTTAGTGTTTTGCTGAGAAAGAAAATTAATCTCAATCATTGGTTGATAATCATTACTCTTTTTTCCTCATGAGAGCTCCTACACAAGTAATAAACTCTTGCTGACCAACTTCTGGTTTATCACCGCTAGTACCTTCAAATGGAGCGGCTAACAGCACTTCTATGCCTGTAGCTTGAGCAAAATAACTAACAAGGCCTGGTAACTGGGAGGTCCCGCCAGTTAACACAAT
>CAZQWI010000088.1:0-3550 GCA_964596995.1 uncultured Pseudomonadales bacterium | reverse complement strand
AGGAATTATGAATCAAGAACAATTATTTGCTCTGCGTCACAGCGCCGAACATGTACTTACCTACGCCATGCAGCGACTCTATGGCCAAGATAGGGTCATTATGGCGATGGGTCCAGCTACCGCCGATGGTTTTTACTTTGACTTTGATACTCCAGAAGATTTTGTAGTCAATGAGCAGATGCTGGGCAAGATCGAGAAGGAGATGAAACAGCTGATCAAGGCAGATTTGTCTTTGGTGCAAGTTTTTATTGAACTGCCAATAGCTCGATCAGTTTTTGTTAATAATCCTTACAAACAAGAATGGCTTGATGGCATAGAGAGTGAGGGAGAGCAGGTGAGTTTGTATCTAATGGGATCCAAAGAGCAGTTAGAAAATGATCAGCTTTTGTTGCAAAAGGCTCAAGGAGGGGAAGCGTTAGATTCAGCTAACCTGCAGTCATTTATTGATCTGTGTAAAGGTCCACATGTCAGCTCAACAGGAGAGATTAAGGCTTTCAAGCTACTCTCAATTGCTGGAGCTTACTGGCATGGCGATGAGAAGAACAAGATGCTAACTCGTATTTATGGTACGGCCTTTGAAACTCAAGAGGAGCTGGATCACTATCTTTGGCAAGTTGAAGAAGCCAAAAAAAGAGACCATCGCAAGATCGGTCAAAAGTTGGGTTTGTTTTTATTTGATGAGGAGTTTGGGCAAGGATTACCGCTGTATAAGCCAAAAGGTGCCATGTTGCGTAAATTAATTATGGACTTTGCTTTTGAGACGTATCTCAAGCGAGGCTATCAGCCAGTTTCAACGCCTCACATTGCTAGAAAAGGCTTATGGGAAACATCCGGTCACTGGCAGTTTTATCGCGACTCGATTTACTCTCCGATGGAGATTGAGGGCGAGCAGTATCTACTTAAGCCAATGAACTGTCCTGGTCATGTAAAGATTTATAATTCAGATTTACACAGCTATCGTGACTTACCGGTGCGACTGGCAGAGATGGGAACAGTTTATCGCTATGAGAAGTCGGGGGAGTTGAGCGGTTTACTGCGTGTTCGCGGATTTACTCAAGATGATGCACACATTATTTGTACGTCAGCGCAGTTACCAAGTGAGCTGATTGAGATGATCGATTTAACCAAATATATCTACAGTAAATTTGACTTTCATGATCCAGTGGTAAGTCTATCGGTGCGTGATCCAGAAGATAAATCTAAATATATGGGTGATGATGAGAGTTGGTCGTTGGCTGAGAAAGCACTCGAGGAAGCCCTTATTGAAAAGAAGTTGCCTTATCAAAGGATTGAGGGCGAGGCGGCTTTTTACGGCCCCAAGATTGATTTTATGTTTGAGGATGCCCTCGGTCGCAAGCAACAGCTCACCACCATTCAAGTTGATTTTAATCTGCCAGAGAAATTTGAGATGTATTACATCAACGAAAAGGGAGAAAAACAGCAACCATTTATGCTTCACAGGGCTTTGTTGGGTTCGTTAGAAAGGTTTATGGGGGTGTTAATAGAACACACAGCTGGTAACTTTCCTTTTTGGCTGTCCCCAGTACAAGTCAAAGTTTTACCAATTACCGATGAGCAGATTGAGTACGCAAACTCTGTAGCAGATCAGTTAAGAGAAGAGGATATTAGAGTTGAGGTTGATGACCGTAGTGCCACTTTGGGTGGCAAGATTCGCGATGCAGAGAGTGAGCGCGTGCCGGTGATGCTGGTGGTTGGTGCTAGAGAAGCCGAGAAAGGTGAGGTAAGTGTTAGGGAAAGAGACAAGAAGGAGCAGAGGGTGATGAAGGTGGGGGAGGTGATTCATTGGCAACAATCTCTGTTGCTTCAATAGCTTACTTAAATAAGATTTTGGGTAGAAAACAACTAACAAAGTTTGGCTAAAACTAGGGTTGAGCAGTAACCAAGGCTTCTTGATTAATAAGTGATCTAAGATGGTCTTTCATTGCTGTCGTGCCTATTTGAAGAGGATGCTCACCTGTATCAAGCAAGCCCATCTCCTGACTTAAATCATTAAAATACATAACTTTTTGTTTTAGTAATTCAATTGCTTGTTCAGCTTTTTCTGCAAAAAGGGGAATGACAGTTTGATATGCTTCTAAAGCTTGTTGAGAAGCAGTTAAAGAGTGTATTTCATGAAGCAATAAAGCTAGTTGAATTACATCTGGCTGCTCAATTTTTTCATCAAGTAATTGTGCAACTTCTCTAGATATCTCTTCTAATCTCTCAGTTGCTCTTGGCTCAAGATCAAGAGTGGTGAATTTGTCAGGATGAGCTAAGCGTCTTAGTTTTGACTTCCATCTATGTCCACCCCATAGCTGTTGCGGATCTGCTTCAATTTTTCCAGACTCAAAAGTTGCATTATGAACTTGCCTGCTTTTGTAAAATGATCCTAACTTATTTGCTCCAGGGAAAAATGCCTTAATATCAAATAGCTTATAAATACTTTTTAAAGTAGAAAATAAATCTGTTGATTCTCTCTGTATCTCTTGAGGAATGCCATTCATTACCATTGCTGTTGCTTTTGTAATATCCTCAATCGCAGTTTGTAGGATTCTTAATTTATTGAGAGGATCCGGTTCCGCGTTTACTCTTTCAACAATTGCATTAACAGAAAACTCTTTCGTCTCAGGTGGTTCTTCTAAAGAATATGGATCAGGAATTTCTGCTGTTTCGTCTGCTTGAGGTAGCTCTTGATGAAGCTGTTCTTGAGTTGCTGCTGTAGAAAGAGCTATGTACTCTTCCATTTTTCCAGTTTTTACTAACTCGGCAACCATGGTTTTACATAACCCCAGTAGCAATTGATGAATTGTTTTCCAATCTTGAGGGCTTGCTTCATTAAATTTTTTTGCCAAAGCCACATCTGCTGTCCATGGTTCTTGAATATTTTGATTCAAACCAAGTAAAGCACTTCTTACTCTTGGCCAGCGTTTCCTTGTGCGAGTATTTCTTGACTCATCTTCACAGCCTGAACGAAAATTTTCTGCAACTTGTGTCTCTTCTGCATTAATGACTCTGAAATTGAGTCTTCTAGGACTCCCTTTTTCATTGAGAGAGCTAGCATCTTCATCTCTTAATGATAGCCTATCTGCTAAAACAACTTTATTTTTGGTTTGAGGAGTTACTCTTTCAAGGCCAATTTCAATCCCCTTTTCTGCTTGTGTTGTTGAGTCAGTGAGTTGAAGAATTTTTACTAATCTAAACTGTGCTTTAGGACTAATATCTGCGCTTCTTGCATCTAATGGTTCAAAAAAAAGTAAACTATTGGGGAATGCTCCCTTTCCAGGGTGCAAAAATCTAGCTAGATTTCTTGTTTGTTTGGCTAAAGCAACTACTTCTTGTCTTAATTCTGCTTCAGCAAGTACTTCTTCTTTAAGTTTGGTTAAAATATCAACTTTTTGATTGGTGTGGGGTGGATCGTTCTCTCTCTGTGCCATAAGTTTGTTGATATTTTGTAGATGTAAAATATGATAACATCTTTCTTAGTTGTTGTTAACTAATTGTATAGGTCACGGACATTTGAGACTTTTTTGTATCCCAGCATATTGCATGG
>CAZQWI010000087.1:3004-3576 GCA_964596995.1 uncultured Pseudomonadales bacterium | reverse complement strand
TATGAAATTAGCAGAGAAATACTCAGTTGAGCAGTTCAATCAGAGAATAATGAGTTTAGTAGACTCGCTTGTTTAGTTGCAAATAGAGTTAAAGAGTTTTTAAGAAGTTCTGGTAAGTTTCTTTAGAATTATATCCAGTTAACTCCACAAATCTTTTTTCAAAATCGGTGTTATCATCTTTTTCTCTATAGGTGTGAGCTAAAGGAATGAGGGTGAGATAATCTTCTAAACTTGCTTTCTGCATCAAATATTCCCAAAATAATCCAGAGAAATAGTAGGCAGCTCTTTTCTTGGCTAATTTTTCTAAATCATCATGAGAAGAGTTTAAATATTCCTCCATTTGTTTTAGGTCAGTAGGATAGCCATATTTTTCATAATCTTTTTTATATAGCTCAATTTTATTTTTTGAAGAATAAGCGAGGCCAACTGCCATTGACTCCTTAAACCAATCTGGCATACCGGTTGAGAAACCTTTTTCATACGTGTATTGCAAAAGATGAATGGTTTCATGAGTACCAGTATCAATTAATAGATCCACGGTAAAGTCTGGATGAGATAGATTTGCATAGAAA
>CAZQWI010000087.1:0-2994 GCA_964596995.1 uncultured Pseudomonadales bacterium | reverse complement strand
AATAATTTTTACATCAGAACACACCTCTTCAGTTAGACCCGTGCCGATATCAGTACATTTTTGATTAGCGGTGATAAACAGATTAGTTCTGTCTGAAAGTCTAGGATTATTGCCCCTGAAAATAGCATCATATTTTTCGAAAGAGTATTGATTAGACGCAATAAATAGCTTGAAGTATGGATCAATAATTTTTTTATAGTCTTCTTCAGTATTGATATTCAAATCGGGTTTATATGAGGAATAATATCTTTCGCCAGCTCTTTTATACAGTTCCTCAATCTCCTCTATTGAAAAAGGAGAATCATTGGGAAGAGTAAAAGGATAACTACCACTCGAAATTCTTGTAGGGATTTGAGTTGGGATGTTTGGGATATTAGTTTCATCTGGGGATTGAGTTGCTTTGATAAGCTCAGGTTGAGGAGTGGGAGATGTTGCAGAACCAGTATTTGGTGGCAGATAAACTCTATCTACATTAATGTATTTTTCATATAAAAATACTGAGGAGAGAATGACTAAAATAAAAAATGACCCAAAAAGAGTTGATTTTAAGTGTTTTCTTTGCATTTGGGTTTATATATTAATTTTGGCCTGTCCATACCAGCTCTCCAACCACAACCGAGTTTGGAGTCATGGGTACTTCGGTTCTGAGTACCGCACTAGTGGTGGCTAACATCATGTTTTGGACTCTACCATCTAAAAACTCTAAGTTAAGTCGATAGTTTCCAGGTTGAATGTTATTAAAAGTTACTGGCACCATTTCACTATTTTTGGCGTACAAGTCTGAGTTGGCGATTACCAGTTGTGTATTGCCAAGATCATTGCGAGCAGCGACTGCTTTTACCCAAGTTCCTTGTCCAGAAATTTGCAGACGTTGGGAGCCAATTCTATCTAGCAATCTCAGTGCATGATATCTAGGTTTGGGAGTAGCCCCAACTGATTGATGAGTAACTAGTCCCCATCTTCCCCAATTAGCCTGTCCGTTTGGATCTTTACCGTCTTCAATCTCGAAAACAAAGGCTTTATCAACAAGTTGGTTAAGAGTGATTGCTCCTGCTACAGCATGAGCGGCTCCATAGTTATTATCGTAAGCTGGGTGGTTTTCACTATCAGGTCCCCATTCGGTAACGTGAAGTTCTAGTGTTGGTACAAGTTGAGGATATCTTACTAACCAGGTTCTTACATCTTCAAGATCAGCTTGGAAAATATTTAGTGAATGGTCATATCGATGCCATGAAAAAAAGTCGAACTTGAGGTTATTATTAATGGCGTGTTTGGCAAGTGCGTCAAACCAGTTTTTATAAAGAGCTGTTATACCTGGACCTCCTAAATAAAATTTTTGTAATCCTGCTCTTTGTTGTGCATTATTAGCACCAATGGCTGCATGAGAGTACATTGTTAGATAGTTTTTTGGGCCCCAATAACGCCATCCACCAAATAAATCTGGTTCGTTCCAAACTTCATAATAAACTTCACTAATTGCGCGCGTGCCGGAAACGTGCTCAATTGTTTTTTGGACTGTTAATTGCCAATCGTGCCAGTCATGTGGTTCATCAACAATGTCTCCTTTAGAAATTGCTGGAGGCATATAGCTGAGCGAGATGTATGGCTTTGCTCCAGTGGCCAGGATGTCTGACAAAATAATATCTAGCTTACTAAAGTCAAAGGAGAGGTTTCCTGGTGATCCTTGAACAATGTCATAAAAATCATAAATATGATCGATTCGAATATATTCTGGATTAAGCGCACTAACTTTATCTGTAATTGGCTGAATACGCCAGTTGTGATCTTCTCCACCTTGAGCAAGATTTCTCCAGGATCTATTGAGTGGACCCAAAACAGCCTGCGTGTCAATGAAAATCTCAGCTGGTTCTCCTGACGCTTTAGTAAAAAATTCCCGAATAGTGCTAACCTGGGAGGCACCAACTATTGCCGCTATCCCTAGAAGAATGAATAAAAATCCGTTGATAATTTTCTTTTTTGAAGATGGGTAGTAATGTTTTTTCATTATTTTTTTAAATGGTAGCGTAACCAGTTGTGTTGAGATTGATTGATCTAATAAATTCGCTAATTTTTATATTAATGTGTCACACCAAGGGGTAATCTCCTCGAAACCCCAACTCTGATTATTCCTCTTGAGCAAGCTCACGGGGTATGATCAGAATCAACTTTTTTTGTTCAATTGTTTTTAAAAGGATAAGACCTCCTTGCTTTGTTAACTCTTTTTCGCTTATAGTTAAGTATATTAAATTTGTGCGTTTGCACAAGTTAGGGAAAAAACTAGTTAGATTAATTTTTTATGTCACTTCCAAGTTTCAACCACACTAATAATATTTTTGGCGATAATGATTCTGATAATTTTGGTTTATCGCAAAAAACTCAGCCGGTGTTTGGCCATCATTCAAAAAAGAAATCAAGCAATAGATTATTTAAAATCAACAAGGGAAAGTTTTCAGGAAGACAGGCAAAATTATTCTTTGGTGGAGCGTTTTTACTTTTCTTGGTTATTGCTTTGGGTGCTGGTTATTATTTAACTCAACTAAATCAGGAAATAAGACAGCAAGCTGCTACATCAGCTTATCCTGGAACATGTTATCCAACATCTTGTCCAGCTCATTTAATGCCAGCAGCATCGGGAGAGTGCTATCCAACTTGTGGAGGTGGGTATGTCTGTTGCAAACCAACGGGAGCAAACTGTTCAAATTTACAAGGACCCACTACTTTAACTGTGGGAGAGACAGGGACTTTTTCGGCAAACTTTTTCTCTGTTGATGGAGACTTGAGAGGGAGGATTGGTATTGATGACTTTACTATTATTGCTGATCAAACGTCTACAGGAACGAATCTCACTGTTTCAGGCACATGGACTCCAACTCAAGCCGGAGAGTATTTGGTTAGTTGTCGATCTTGGCGCGATGGTATCACAGAGTGCAGATTTGCCGATCACGTTGATGGTCCGCCCAGATATGCTTGCGAAGGGCCAAATAATTATTTAAC
>CAZQWI010000086.1:0-3596 GCA_964596995.1 uncultured Pseudomonadales bacterium | reverse complement strand
CTTAAAACTCACTTTTGCCTGACCTTGCTCATTAGTTATCACTCTCGGATTCCAGTAAGCCGTATCCTCAAATTTTTCTCTAGCATCGATGCCACCCTTATCATTGTGTACATAATAACCATTGGCAAAATAGGTTTGATAATTCTCAACTGAAAGGTTATAAGTCATGAACTTACCGGCAAGCCATTCAAGAGAATCAATTTTAATAATCTCACCACCTGATCCAAGCATCTGGTCACCAACCTCAAGAGTGTCTACTCTTCTAAACTCTCCAGAGGCATAGACCAAATGATTGCCCGTTACCCTAAGATCTCGGTTAATAATGTAGTATCCATCAACTTCCGCTTGATGAGTGTCAAGAACAGTCGCCTCAACCAGCTGATTGCTGGTGGCTCTAACTTTAGTTAAAACCTTGTCACCAACCTTTACATCCTCAATATTCTTGGATAAACCATCAGCCATATTCACCTTTGTTCCAGCTGTAAAACAACCTCCCATCTCAGCCATGCTTCCCACTCCCTCCAAGCTATGGGCAGAAACAGTGTTATGAAAACGCTTTCTCCAATATGACTCAAAGATGTCTCCGGTATTATCTCTAGCCAACTCAAAAATCGCTTTATCAACCAACCACACTCCCAACTCCGCCACTAGCGGATTATTTTCTTGATCATGGGCAAAGATTGATAGCTCAACCTCTTCTCCAGGAGCATATTGCTCTTTATTTGGCTTGATCTCTACAACTAAGCGCTGTTGATTGGCGCTTACAATTAGATCACTAATTGTGCTTTCGTGTTGATAATCACTAAACGAAGCAACCTTAACAAAAATATTTGGCATGTCAGCATTAGACAAAGTGTAAGGGATGGTGGTCTGATTTCCAGAAACATGAACCGTTTGATAACTCCTAACTCTATTGCGTTCAAAACTCACAAACAGATCTCTATCTGGAATTTCTGAAGAAATTGTTAACCAGGCAGTTTCGCCTGGAACATACTCATCTTTATCGGGAGAGATTGAGATATTCCCTGGAGATTGTTCTCTGTAAATGATCCCCTCTTCTCTAACATAGGTATTAATGGTTTTGGTGATTTCATTACCTTTGGCATCTTGGCTCGTTAACTCCCATTTGTACAAACCTCCTGATTTTGGAGTGTGTGATAATGTAATTTTTCCTGATTCATCTGTATTTTTACTAAACTCCATAACTTGCTCATCAAGCTGATCGTAAACTGGATATTTTTGATCATCCACATATCTTTTCTCCCACCAATGTCGAGTTAGTTTTACATTAATAACTCGATTTGCCAACTGCGCTCCATCAACTCTCGGCACCAACTCAATCGGCAAAGAGATTTCTTCATTAATTACATGTGATGAGTAATATCCAAGCTGATGGAAAATGTCATACTCACCAGCAAAAACTAACACATTTTTGTAAGCAAGAGCTTGGTTACCGGCGGCATCAACATATTTAGCGGTTAGTTGATAGACATTATTGTCTCCTGAATGATAATCCGCTTTTACCTCAACGGATGCCTTGCCCTTACTGTCTAAAGTGACAGTGCCTGAATCTATCTGCTCGCTGTTATATCCAAGAAAAAAATACTCCGTATTTAGTGATCGCCAGTAATATGGATAGGCGCTACGCTTTAGCTCATATGTAACTTCAGCCTCCATCAAAGGTTGTCCAGAAAAATAGTTGCCATCGATCTCAAAGGAGATGATATCCCCTCGTACAAAAACATCCTTTTTACTATCAACATTCAGAGTGTAATCTGGTTTTCGATAATGCTGAACATCAAATGAAAAATAGGTTGAACCGCGATAATAACCTTGACCAGTTTGAGATTCATTGGATTTTGGAGAGACAGAGATGGTGTGTGAGCCTGTTACTCCTCCTTCATTTGGGAGCTGAAAAGATCCATCAGCAGAACCATACTCATTAAAAGAAAGATCGCGCTGATACATTGGCTCACTCTCATAAGATTGAGAAACATCAAGTTCTGCCTGCTCAATAGGCAAGGAGTAAACAGCATCATCATCTACACGAGAGATGACTTTATAAAAAACTGTGTCTCCAGGTTGGTAAATGGGACGATCGGTAAAGACAAAGTATTTATTGGAAGGATTTTCCCGGTGAAACCTTAAGTAATAGTCAGAATATCGAGAAAATTCAAGATTAATGGGAAGAATTGCTATACTCTCTCCAGAGTTCACAAAGGCCAAATCTGCTAGAGGATCAAGCTGATGAGTTGCCACTCCCACTTGATTAGTTGTTGTTGAGCCCAACTGTCGCGGTGCTTCTTTTAAGCTCCATAACTCGATCTTTGCGTCAGATTTGCTTTGTTTTGCTTGATGATCATATACCCAAAAAATATATTCGTTATCACCCTCTTGCAGGGTTGCGCTGACGGAAGATCTAACTATAACTGCCTCCCCACTCACTCCACCCTGGCTAGCATGTAAATACCATAAGCCCTCAGACTCTAAAGGCAAATTTATTGCTGTTACCTTAATATTTTTTTCAACTGTTTTGGTGAAGTTTGCCACCTCTTCATACTCTTCAAACTTTAACTCTGTAATTGCCCTATTTCCCTCTTCATCATAAAGCAAATACTCCTTGGCTAATTCTGGAGAAATTTTAAATAATCTAAACTGAACTTCCCCTGAAATATTATTTGTTTGAAGAGTCACTACTGGATCACTATAGATAGTGAAAGGAATAATTTCACCGCGAGGATAATCTGTCGCTACAATTTCTATTGAGGGCGTTGTTTCTCCCAACACCCACCCATCGGCTTCTTGTTTTTGGACCACTGGTTCTTCTGGTCTTTTAACCAGGATTTTTGGTGATTCTTGAGCTGGGGTTACAGTTGAGCTGTGAAGTGATAGTAAGGGGTAATTAAAAAAAGGTCGCAGACCCACGCCAATTGCGCCAGCACCCAAAATGCTCACAGCAATCATTAAAGATGCAAAATAATTATTGAGGTTTTTGGGGTCTTTCCACCAAGATAAAAATTTTTGATGCATGGGCAGATGCTCTAATTTTTTGTTTTAAGTTTTTGTTAATTAATAGTGTTCGTTTTTATGTGGTTGACAAAAGCTATAAATGACGATAAAAACACCTATTTATCAATATTTTTATTAGTTATTGAACAATAAAATATATCAAAGCAATACATTTTCTCTATTAATGATGACTGTGAAGAGATTCTCTGTCAAGTGGGGAAAGAAGAGAAGAAGTTAAATATTGTTGATTAATTGAACAAATAATCATTCTTTAGTTTTAAAACCTCTGTTCAACAAACTCAGTAAACATAAGTATTCGACTAACATCAGCCCTATTCATTAAAAATGGCTCTACATCACGCGCCAACTGCTGTAAATCAACCTCTGCAACCTTCTTAATCAAGGCAGTTTTTAACTCATTTTTTGTAGCAATTTTTGCCTTTTGGCGCAAATACTCATAGTCTGGATCTGTTTGGCCTGCCAAAAATACAGTGTCAAAATAATCTCTTCCCTTGTCTCTTTTTCTTTGTAATAGGGCCAAGATCTTTTGTGACAACAACAAGCTCTTGGGAGCAACCTTAATTCGC
>CAZQWI010000085.1:0-3614 GCA_964596995.1 uncultured Pseudomonadales bacterium | reverse complement strand
CAGGTTTGTTTAATATCGTAGTCGTGTTTGGCTCGGCGATTCTTTATTAATAACATAGTTGCATTTTATCAGGAATGTGTGAGCTTGATGAATAGAAGAATCCTAAAGATTTTATAAATCAATGGAATAAATGATTGAACCACTAATTGCGAAAGCTTTTTTATTGTTCTCATCCACTAGCAGTTGGGTGGTGCTGGCTAGAGTTGGGCTTGTAATCTGTTTAATAAATTTACCGTCTTTAGCCAAGACAACTACTCGGTTTTCTTCTGATTCTAGAATGTAAAGATTTTCAGTGTCTGAGTTGGTAAAAAGCATTAAGGGGTTTTTGAACTCTTTTTCTAGTCCTTCTATCGAAAACTCTATAGGAACTCCTCGTTCAAGACGTATAATTTTGCCTTCGTTGGTACTTAACCAAATTTGACCATCAATGGCCATTGAAAAGACTTTATCAAACTCAATACCTTGTTTATTGGTGAGCCAGCCGATTGGTTCAGATAACTCATTTTGACGAACAACGTATCGATAAATGTTTCTTTTTTCTGGATTAAAAACATAAAGATAGTTTTCATAAAAGCCGATGAGAATTCCACCTCGATCCGAATCTCCTTCTTCTTTAATTAGTTGTGGTGAACTAATTTTTACTGTTTTTTGTTCACTCTCATTTTCTTGGGCTTCATCTAGAGTTGCTTGATAAATTCCAGAATTGAGAATATAAAGATTTTCATTTGATACAGCAATGCTTTTTATTGAATCGACTTCATTAATTGGATGATTAATAGACTGGTTAGTTGAAAGGTTAAGAGCAAGTAGTTGTTTTTGCTGAGAATCTGCAAAAAAAAGAGTTTGATTATTACTGGTAGCAACCGAAGTTAAGAAACCTGGTTGATCTTCGCTTAAATCATAAAAAACTTCAAGTTGTGCAACTTCCATTAAACCATCAATTTCTTGAAAGCGAACTTTAGCATCATCGATAAAGTTAGAAAAAATTGAGGAGACAAAACGCGTATTTTCAAGTTCTTTTTGGGATATCAGGGCAAGCTCAATAGCTTCAGAAGTTTTGTTTCTTGCTTGGATGATGTCTTCATCTATTAACTCTTCAGTCTGAGCTAAGAGTTCTTGAGCAGGAATTAATGAATCTTTGGCTAATTGATGGTTTTTTGTAATTGTTGCTTTTATCCACAATCCAACTGCTCCAAAAATTAGTAAAAAAAGAATAATTCCAATAATAACCTTAATATTTTTTGGGCTCTTTTTATTTAAATAGATATCTTTATGTGAAAATTTGCTAAAAAAATTGAAAAAATTCAATACTTTTGAGTGGTGTAGTTTGCTTGATACTTTTGCGAATCTAGTTGATGGAGTAGAGACAAGATCAAAACTCTGATTAGTTTCTAGACTAGAGGTCGGTTTTTCTTTGTCTATTTCAGCTGCGGTTTTTTTAGCAGTTTTACTTTTTAATTTTTTTTTTAAAAAAATTAAAACTCTATCTAGATTGCGTTTTATCCAAGAGAAGAGTTGCGCAAAATATCTCTTGGTCTTCTTCAATATAGCTAGAAAAAACTGACCGATTGATTCGGCGCTAATTTTAATGGTAATATCTTGATTCTTTTCTAGTGATTGATCCGTTGAAGAATCAGCTTCTTTTGAAGATTCCAGCGATATATCTTGATAATTGTTGTTGATTATCTCGGTTTTGTTAGTGCTGATAGCTGTTTTGTCTAACTCTAAAGAGGCACGATTAATCTTAGCCTCACCTTGATCATGGCTTTCAATTTCATCTTGACTATTTAAAGAATCAGTGGGAATGGATAACTTTTCAAGGAATTTGTTGGTATTCTTTGGGACTGATTTGACTATCTTGATTTCTTCTAGTTGATTAATTTTTGTTAACAAAATTGCAAATAGAGAACTATCAATCAGCATCTTTACTTTTTGTTCAAGATTTGAGCTAAAAGAGTCAAGAGAATGATCATTTATTAGCAGTTGTCTAATCGATTGTTCAAGTTGCTCAGTTTGAGCAGTTGCGAGTAAAAACTCATCTCCTTGTTTAAGAGATCCAGACAAAAGCTTGAGTTCTTTATCAGCTTGAATAAGGGTAGCAATTTTTCCTGATCTTTTTAGTAAGATTTGTCCTTGATAAGTAGCTAGAATTGCCTTAGGAGAATCATCACCCTCGGAATCAGTCAGGCAGAAGAATGAAAGTTGCAACACTACCTCGCGATCTCTAGCTTGTTTGAGTAAATCAAGTAATAAGTTATGAACTGATGTTTGGGAAAATTGAGAATGAGCCTCGATTAGTTGTATTAACTCAAAGCCAATATTTTTGGCGTTGGTTCCTTTGACGGCAATGGCGCAAAATAATTTTTGATTTGAAGTGGTAATGACTTGAGACCAACCATTTTCTACTGGAGAGCCAATAACAGAAGTATGTGAGAATTGGTGCATGTTAAGTAGATACTTTGTTTTGTTGATATTCTATCAGTTTCGATAGAGTAAGACCACTTATTATGTATTTCGTTTAATCTATCAATATTTGGTCAATATTCCAGCCTGGTTTTCTATCAGGATTTTTAATGGGTTTTATTGAGTTGTTAAGAATCCTCAATCCAGCTGCTACTCCAATCATAGCCGCATTATCCGAACACAATCTTTTTTCATATGGAGTTTTCAGTTTTAAGTTATGAGCCTTCAGGGATTCTCTAATCTTTTTTCTAAGATAGATGTTGTTGGCAACACCTCCACCTAGCCAGACTTCAGAAAACTTGGGAGTACTTTGATCAATTAACAACTTGTCTAATTTATAACAAAGATGTCTAAAAGCAGCTTCTTGAAATGAAGCTGAAAAATCTTGAACCAGTTGTTGCGTCATCTCTTTTTGCTCAAGTGATTTGATTAAGCGATGAGCAGCAGTTTTCAAACCAGAATAACTAAGATTAAAATCATGAGTTGTAGTCATCGGTAGAGGAAATGAAAATCTATTTTTGTTACCTTTTTTGGCAAGTTGCTCAATCACTGGCCCTGCGGGATAGCCCAAACCAAGCATTCTGCCAACTTTATCAAGAGCTTCTCCAAGAGCGTCATCAACAGTTTCTCCTAAAATTTTATATTGACCAATATTATTTACTTGAATAAATTGAGAGTGTCCTCCGGAAAAGATCAAACCAAGAACAGGAAACTTGATTTTTTGATTGATTGACAAATCAATTCCTAACCCATGGTTTGAGGATAATTTTTGTTTTTTTTCTTTTACATATTTTTTTATGCGTAGGTTTTTGTGATTTCTTGAAGCCAGCGCAGATAACACATGAGCCTCAAGGTGATTAATGCCAAAAAGGGATATATTAAGATCATTAGCTATTTTTTGTGTGTGATTAATGCCAACCTCCAAAGCTGGAGCTAGTCCTGGACCAATCGTAACAGCAACTGCGTCAAGTATTGAAAAATCAATGCCAGCTAGCAAAAGAGCTTTTGAGATAGTTGGTTCAATATTTTCTTTATGAGCTAGTTTGGCTAATGTTGGGAAAACACCTCCGTGAGGAGCATGTATTTCAGTTTGTGAAGCTACAACATTTGACAGCACTACGTTCCCCAAAGTTACTGCTGCTGAGGTGTCA
>CAZQWI010000084.1:2658-3615 GCA_964596995.1 uncultured Pseudomonadales bacterium | reverse complement strand
CATGAAGGCCACATCTCCAATCTTAGCATCTTGAATTTTTGGTTTAGTTCCCTTAAGTTGTCTATCACTAACGGATGTGTTTGAGCCATTGTCTGTTTCTAGATAAACTCCAACATAATCTTGTTGGGTTCGAAAATATTTTCTCATGCCGGTTACTCCAGTGTTGTGGGGAATTGGGGTGCCAGCGTTTTGAAAAGCATGAATAACATTCCAAGTGCACCAGTACATTGTGGCTGGATCTCTTGATTCGGTTTTTGGACAAAGCGCATTTTCTACCATACAGGGAGGATCGGGGTTTGTTGGCGACTTTACTGCCCACTGAGGAAAATCAAATAAAGATGTGTACAAAGGATGGTAATTATAATAACCCCACCAACCCCTTTTTAAGCCATTAGGGTCTTCTAAATTTTCAAGTGCTTTTTGGGCGATATATTCACCACCGCCGTTTACACTATGATATGAAAAAGCTAGAATTGTTTCCCCTTCAAGATCTCCCTCAACTTCAACCTTATTAACAATCGGTGTTTTACCATCAGCCTTTATTAACACAGAGTCATTTACCGTTGTGGCTCGATAATTAATTTCAATGGTCTCGTTGTTTTTGAGATTTGGCAAAGTACAGGAAATAGTAAAATCTTGAATATCACAATTTACTCCAGGAGATGTGCTATCAATTGAGATTGAAGACTGTTGAATAAGTTGATCGTCAAGCTTGTCTATTAAGGATAAGTTTGTTATTTCTTGTCCAGTATTAATTGAAGCTTTTATCACAATTGAGTAAGAAATTTCTGTATTAGCCATAACTCCTGTGGATGGTTCAGATGTTTTTTGAACAATCAGTCTTTTTTCTTCTGCAAAGCCAGGAATGTTAATTGGAGATCTGTGATACTCAACAAGCATTGCAGACTGTGTTTGAAATGTTGATATAACTGCTACAGTGGTGGTAAAACCAACGTA
>CAZQWI010000084.1:0-2648 GCA_964596995.1 uncultured Pseudomonadales bacterium | reverse complement strand
CTAGATGTTGTACTTGCTGCTGCTGATTGTTTACCAAGCAGAGATTTTCCCAATGATCCAGTGCCCGTTAGCCCTGCTTTGCTGGCGGCGGTTCTTCCTAATCCTGAAAGTACTGAACCAATGTTGCCAGCTCCAGTAAGAGCTGCGTTGCCTGCGGCTGAAGATCCAAGTAATTTGCCACCAACTCCACCTGCGAGTAATCCTGACAAACCTCCCCCAACTGCTCCAGTTAGCGCTCCAGCTGGACCTCCGAGCAATGCTCCAGCTCCACCCAAAAGACCAGCACCGCCAATTCCTCCAAGAGCAGACATTATCTTCATGAAACCAGCCAAGGCTGCAAGGGCAGCCGCTCCGATTGCAGCGGCAGCTATCTTCAACATTTGAAATATCTCTTTTATCTGTCTAAATCCCTGTTCAACAATTAAATTATTGATCATGTCCCTAATTGGTTTAGGAATTTGTGACCAAGCGCCGTTGGTGCCGACTGTTAATGCTGCATCTACTCCAAGCGATGCGACTTGCTTGAGCATCTCCTCTTGCTGGCCTTGAACCGCACCGCCTAACTCATTAGCAAGAGCGCCTTCATCTTGAAACAACCCTGGCAAATACTCAAAACCCGGAAAGCTTAAATCATCACCTTCATAATCATCTAGATAAAACATTTCTGGAGTGATTATTTCTCCCGAAACAAAGAATCTATTAGCCTGAAGAATTGCTCGTAGTTGTACAAACTGTTCCTCGGCTTGAATGGATTGAAGAATTGCTGAATCAGCTGCCTCTCTATAAAGAGCCTCAGCCATTAATTGTTCTTGTTGAATGGAGTTTTCGATCTCAAAAAACACAAAATAATCAATCTCTAGCTGTTGCTGTTGATAAATTAAATCTAACGCTTCTAGCGTTTGTGGTCTTTGATCGCCAACTAAAACTCCAACTTGCTGTAAATATCGAACTCTTTGATTAACACTGGAGTTTTCCCAAAAAGCGATTTCAACTATTTTTTTTATTTCTTTTGTCTCATTTTTTTTGGAGGTATTAAAATTATTTGTGTCAGCTGTTCCCAGCAAAACATCAACTACCTCGTTAGTTGAGAGTTCTTTATCTGGACTCATTAATTTTTGTCTCACTAAACTTGATCGATGAATAACATTTTTAACCTGTTCCTCATCAAGTGATACTTGTTGTGCTTCTTGCTCAGCGACTCTATTTAGTGATTCACTTTTTCTGTTTAGATCTGCTCGGTAAACAATCCAATACTGTTTAATTAGCTCAAGAATCTCTTCTTTTCTTTGATCAAAAACATCGTTGGGGATGATGTCTCCTAAAAAAGCTTTAATTTTGTTTCTATCTAGATAGTTGACAAAATGAGGAGAAAGAAGGGGGTTGGAGATAATTAAACTGGCTATGGTTTTTTCCAGATTTATCATCGCTATCAAGGTGGTTGCCTGATCAACATTAGGCCCAAGCAACTCAGACAATCGTTGCGCAAACTGCTGTTGAACTGCTTTGGGATTGGTTGATTGCAGCGCTACAAAATTTAAGGTATTAGAGATATCGGTTAAATTGGTTAACTGACTATCGATCTTCCATTCTTTTTGGGCTATTTTTTCAAGGTTTTCTGCAGCCTTTTCGTGAGTTGTGTTTTGTATTTGTTCTGCTAACTGCTCTTGAACCTCTTTGGTATCGTTAAGTTTGGCGTAAGTTGAGTCAATGGCTGTTTGAATTAAAACTCTAAGGGGTGGATATTGGAGTGCAAATTGGTGAGATTTTCTAAGTAATCTCAGCCTGATTGCCGAGGCTCCCGGTTTATTATTAATCAAAATATCAAACTCTTGGGCACTTAGAGAGGAAACGATGTTTTCAACCTGTAGAGATAAATGTCTGATTAAAGCATCTCTAATGTTTTCGTCAAGATCATCAAGTGAAACTAGTGAGTTTCCATCTTCATCTAGTGCATAAGCGCTAATTAAACTGGGAACAATCTGCTGTGAAAGTGAACGACTAAGTTGAGAAATTGTAGACTGGGCTTGTTTGGCATCAATTTTTTTAGGAGAGACTGTGTCTGGTTCTTGAGCAGTTTTTCTCTCTGGTTTGCCGTCACGGAAGCTAACTATGGATCCTACAGGAAGATTGTCAAGATCTTTCTCTTCAAGCTCTGAATAATTAGGAAGCAAATCTGGATCCTCGATTTCTTCTAGCTGTTTGGCGTATTCTTCATCAAACAAACGCCTGAGTTGCTTATGATACTCAAAACAAGATTTGACAATCTGAGAGAGTTCTACAAAACCATCGTCTTTTTGTTTTTTTAAAAATTTTAACTCTTGTTCTAAAGAAATTTTTTCATCTTGACCCCATTGTGTTAGAAAAGTTTGAGCCGTTTTAATTTGATCGGAAAAGTTTTTTTCAATAGTTTCAATGTCTGGGAGTAACTTGGTTCTTTCTTGACCAGCAATTAGCCTAAGTGATTCTTCTTTTGTGAATAGTGCAGCCTCTGTAATAATCTTCAGAACATCTGAAGGAAACAAGTGATTTGAACTCAACTCAGTATTGGTGGTATAAATCTCTATTATCTTTTCTTTTGAAAATAATGTGGTAAGTCTAGTGGTGTTGGCTTCTGTTATTCCTGGAAGATTAATTAAGAGAGGTTTTAA
>CAZQWI010000083.1:0-3642 GCA_964596995.1 uncultured Pseudomonadales bacterium | reverse complement strand
CTAGCAGTAACAAAGCCACAGGTTTTCCAACTAAATGACTTCTACCAACTACTACAGCCTTCTTCCCAGATATATTAATCTGAGTACTGTGAATCAAACGCATAATTCCCTTGGGAGTACAAGCTGCCAAGATCTCACTCATTGGTAAAGCCTTTTTTTGCAAAAGCATTTTCCCTAAATTTACAGGATGAAAGCAGTCAACATCTTTTGTCGAATCAATTGAAAAAATTGCTTCATTTTCATTTAAATGAGGTGGTAAAGGCATCTGCACTAAAATACCATCAACTCGATCATCCTCATTTAGTTGAAGAATCTGCTTGGTTAATTCCTGCTGAGTGGTTTCAACCGGAAGAACTATTTTTTGCGAATAAAAACCAACCTCCTCGCAGGCTTTTTCTTTAGAGTTTACATAAACTCTTGAAGCTGGATCATCGCCAACCAAGATAACAGCCAACCCAGGTTTTCTAGAAAGAGAACTAACTTCATCAGCTATTTTTTCTTTTAACTCTTGAGCGATTTTTTTACCATAAATAATTTTTGACATAATATATTTGTTAACAACACTTAAGAATAATACTTAATAAGCAGTTTATGATCTTTTTCCAAAAATCATCTCCCACACAAATTGCCAAAAACTTTTCTCTTCAATTTTAACCCCTTTTACCCGTGGACGGTTGCTTTTAGCAGCCGAAGATGTTTCTTTCTCAATTTCTGGTTTTTTTTCAATCTCATTTTCAATTTTTTGAGAGTTGGTATTTAAAGAAGATGGTTGAGTATTTCTTTGATTAACATTGGTTACGGGAGGAATCTCATGTTTTGGAGAATAATTGGGTACATCCACAGGAACATTCTCTGATTCTCGATGTCTTTCAATAGCGGGTGATGGTAAATCATGAATAATTTCTCCACTTCTACTAGCATTAGGGATCTCTTTTCTTTTTAAAACTGGAGAGGGTGATATTGTAAGTTCTTTTACTACTTTTACCGATACTTTCGACAAGCCCACATTTTCAGAATCATCAACCGCTTTGGCCACAAAAGTTACTTCTTGATCAAGGTAATTCGAAGCATCCCACCATAGTTCGTACGGCTCATCTGTCCAACTGTAAATAAGTTGATCATCAACATAAAATTCAACCAATTCTACTAAGTATTCATCTTGAGCATCAATTGAGATCTTTACTTTTGGTTCAACTTCTGACAAATGTTTTGGTTCAAGAAAAGAAACAATTGGAGCCTGAGTGTCATCACCAAGTACTGCTGGCTTTGCCACTACTCTGCCATATCCAAATAAAGAATCCAAACCAGGATTCCCTAGGTCTAGAGCAGTCTCATGTAAGCGAGATCTAACATTTAATTGATTGTTAGCCAACATTAAAGCAACCGAAGCTGTAATGTGTGGAGCAGCCATCGAAGTTCCTGACCAAGTTGCATAACCTCCACCTGGTACTGTTGAGGTAATGGCAACACCTGGCGCAGCCAACTCCGCCCCCACACTAGAAAAACTTGCCCAGTTATCATTACTGTCAGTAGCAGAAACTGCGATCACACTTGAATAGGCAGCTGGATATAACAATGAACCTCCGTTAGTGTTGCCTGCTGCGCCCACCAATACAATTCCCCTAGATTGAGCATTAGCTAACTTTGCCTCCAAAACCTCACTGTTGTAAGTTGTTCCTAGTGAAAAATTCATCACCTGAACACCTTGATTCATAGCCCAGTCAACTCCATCAACTAAATCACTGATATAACCAGATCCATCAGCCGCTAAAACCTTAATCGCATAAAGCATAGCTTCAGGAGCTGCGCCTTGGAACTCACTGTCATACACCTCAGCTGCTACAATACCCGCTACATGAGTACCATGACCATGATCATCATAAGGATCATTATTAAGATCAACAAAGTTATATCCTCCCAAATATCTTCCTCGTAAATTTGGATGGTTATAATCTATGCCAGTATCGATTATTGCAACTTTTACTCCACTGGCCTTAGTTGTATCCCAGACTGGAGGCACCTCAATTTTTACAATTCCCCAATCAATTCCAGTTGAAGCAATTGCCACTGGAAAATCTACTTCTACCTGATCAACTAAATTTGATTCATCTAGTTGAGAAAGAATTTCAGTTTCTTGATCTTTGGGTATATTTACAACCATTGAGGTTGAACTTGTTTTAATCACTTCGCCACCAGCCTGATCAACTAACTTCTCGATTTGATCATAGCTTGCGTTTGAGCTTGGAGAAATAATTTTTCTTTGAAGATCAAGTTTCTGAGCTAATAAACTTGATTCAATTACAACTTCCTTACTAGGTTGAGCATTAGTCACAAAAGTATTAGAGACCATGCTGTCAGACGACAGAGAAATTCTAAGAGAATTATTGCTTGCTTGATATAGCTGAAAAGCTGTGATTGCCAAACTAGCAAAAAAAATCAATACAGCAAGCCCAATTAATTTTATGTTCGAGAAAATTTTGAGCAGGATTTTATTCATTTTTGTTTATAAATTTTGTACCACAACAGCATACCCAAATAAATAACCCAAGACAATAAGCTCTAATTACAGAATCTTAAAATAATCCAACCGTCTGTCCGGCAGCATCAACATCAATCTTTTCTGAGGCTGGTACTCTCGGAAGACCGGGCATTCTCATGATACTTCCGGCAATTAACACAAAGAATCCAGCTCCGTTACTTAAACTCACTTCTTTAATTGTAATCTTAAATCCTTTTGGCACTCCAAGTAATTTTGGATCATCTGATAGTGAGGCTTGAGTTTTGGCAACACAGATTGGAAGATTTTTAACTCCCCAAGATTGATATCTTTTTAAATCACTTTTTGCTTTTGAACTCCACTCAACTCCATCAGCGCCATAAATTTCAGTTGCTATCTTTTCAATAACCTTTTCTGTCTCGATTCTTGAACTATAAAGATATTTAAAGTCGTTGGGTTTTTTAACTACTTTCAATACTTCTTTTGCTAAATCTTCACCCCCCTTACCTCCTTTTGCCCAAACTTCAGAAAGAACCATCGCTACATTTCTTTCATGACAGTAATCTGAAACAAATTTATATTCAGCAGCCGTATCCCCAATAAATTTATTTAAAGCTACCACCACACTTACGCCAAACTTTTGAAGGTTTTCAATGTGTTTTCCTAGATTGTCGATGCCCTGAGTTAAATCACCATTACCGTGGTGCTTAAGAGCTCTAACGGTAGCAACTAGTACCACCGCACTCGGTTTTAAACCTCCAACTCGGCATTTGATATCCATAAACTTTTCCGCCCCCAGATCTGAACCAAACCCAGCCTCTGTAACTACAACATCAGCCAACTTTAAAGCCATACGAGTGGCAATTAAAGAATTACAACCATGAGCAATGTTCGCAAATGGTCCTCCATGAATAAAAGCAGGCGAACCCTCAAGCGTTTGCACTAAGTTTGGCTTAACTGCATCCTTGAGTAGAACGGTCATCGCTCCAGCCACATTGAGATCTTTTGCATAAACTGGTTTTCCATCAAAGGTACTAGCTACAATTATTTTTTCCAGTCTCTTTTTTAAGTCTTTGATTCCTGAACTTAAACACAGAATTGCCATTACTTCTGAAGCAACGCTAATGATAAAACCATCTTCTCTA
>CAZQWI010000082.1:3406-3657 GCA_964596995.1 uncultured Pseudomonadales bacterium | reverse complement strand
TGGACAAGAGGCTCTTTCTTTGCTCGAATCAGCCGGTTTAGATATTACTCAGGTTGATTTATTGGTGGAGGATGTGAGTCTTGGCCAGATGTTTTGGGAGTTAATTCTCAATATTTTGCCACTGTTAGCTTTGTTGTTAATCTTTGCCTACTTAATGAGTAAATCTAAAGGAGCTCAAGATGGTATCTTGGGTTTTGGTCAAAGTAAGGCAAAAGTTTTCATTAAAGGTAAATTCATTTCAATTCCTTTAT
>CAZQWI010000082.1:0-3396 GCA_964596995.1 uncultured Pseudomonadales bacterium | reverse complement strand
GGTATGGACGAGGCTAAGGCTGAGTTGCAAGAAATAGTTGATTTCTTGAAAAATCCAAAAAAATATTTAAAGGTTGGAGCCAGAACTCCCAAAGGAGTGTTATTAGTAGGACCTTCTGGTACTGGTAAAACTTTATTAGCTCGAGCAGTAGCTGGTGAGGCTAATGTCCAGTTTCTTTCTATTGCCGGTTCGGAGTTCATGGAAATGTTAGTCGGAGTTGGTGCTTCGAGAGTTAGAGATCTTTTTGATACGGCTAAAAAGCTTGCTCCATCAATTATTTTTATTGACGAAATGGATGCGATTGGTAGAGCCCGTGGCTCTGGCTATGCAGGAGGTCATAATGAGCGCGAGCAAACTCTTAACCAAATTTTGGTTGAGATGGATGGTTTTGAAGCAAACGACAATGTCATAGTTATGGCGGCTACCAATAGAGGTGAGTTGCTTGACCCAGCTTTAGTGAGACCCGGTCGTTTTGACAGGCGCGTGCAAGTTAATCTTCCTGATCTTGAGGAGAGAAAGTATATTGTAAAGATTCACTCAAGAAAGAAGCCAATGGCAAGTGATGTAAGTGTAGAAAAGATTGCAAGAAGCACGGTTGGTTTTTCTGGAGCTGATATCGAAAATATGCTTAACGAAGCAGCAATTACTATTGCTAGAGAGGCTCGAGATCAAATTACCATGAATGATATTGAGGAGGCTTCGCTAAAGGTTAAACTTGGACCAAGCAAGCGTCGTCTTCAAGATGAATATGAAAGAAAGATGACGGCTTATCATGAAGCTGGTCATGCGGTTTTGGCCCATGTGCAACCTTTTTCTGATCCAGTTCATCGTATTTCTATTGTTTCTAGAGGAAGAGCGCTAGGTTTTACCTTTACTCCTCCAGAAAGAGACAAACTTCAAACTACAAAATCAGAGCTTGAGGGCAAGATTACCGAGATGCTTGGCGGTAGAGCTGCCGAGCTTTTAAAGTTCAATGAACAGACTGTCGGAGCCACTAACGACATTGATCGAGCCACTAGAATTGCTCGAGCGATGGTGGTTGAGTATGGCATGAGTGACCTTGGACCGATGAACTATGGTCCACAGTTTGAGAATGAGGATTATGACAAGATGTGGGGTGAGCCATCGAGAATATCAGATAAAGTTCAAGAAAAAGTCGACGGTGAGATTCAGAACATAATTAAGACTGCTGTTGAGAGAAGCATGGAGCTACTCAAAAAACATGAAAAGGATTTAGACAGAGTTGCCGAGAAACTCCTTGAGGTTGAAACTCTGGATGGCGATGAATTTGAAAAGATTATGGGGTTTGAGAAGATTAAAAAATAAATCTAAGGGGAAATTACTCAGAAATAAGTTTTCTTCTTAACCAACTATCAATTAGCGAATTAATTCGCATGTCCAAAAGACCAATCTTTTTATTATTTGATGGACACGCAGTAATTTATCGAGCATATTTTGGACTACCTCCACTTTCTGATTCTCAAGGAAGAATGGTCAATGCTGTTTTTGGTTTTGCAAAAATCTTACTTTCGGCGTTGCATGAGTTTGATCCAGATTATTTAGCCGTTACATTTGATCATCCAAAACCCACCTTTCGTCATCAACAGTTTGAGGATTACAAAGCCGACAGGCCGACTATGCCCGATGATCTTCAACCACAAATTCCAATAGTAAAAGAGATAGTTTCAGTTTTGGGAATTCCCCAATTTGAAATGGAAGGTTATGAGGCTGATGATCTAATTGGAACCCTGAGTTATCAACTTGATCACTGTCCCGAGAGATTAAATGTTGATCAAGACATTTTGACGGTTATTGTTACCGGCGATAAAGATATGTTTCAGTTGGTTGATGATAATACTCATGTATGGTTACCTGGCAGAGGTAAAAATAACGATTTAGAGTATGATGCTAGTCAAGTGAAAAAAAAGATGGGAGTAAATCCCTCACAAATTGTTGACATGAAAGCTTTAATGGGAGATGCCTCAGATAATATTCCCGGAATTAAGGGTATCGGTGCAAAAACTGCAGCGAAATTACTACAAGAATACAGTTCTTTGGAAGATCTATACAAAAAAGTTGATCAAATTACATCTGAAGCTCAGCAAAATAATTTACTAAAAGGTTCACTATTAAAAAAACTCAAAGAGGGAAAAGAGTCAGCTGTCTTGAGTCAGCAGTTGGCTCAAATTATGAAAAATGCTCCGATTGAGGTTAATTTAACCACGTGCAAAGTTGAGGGATATGATAAAACTAAGGCAATTGAGCTATTAAAATCTTTGGATTTTAACTCGTTAATCTCGTATTTACCTAGCGATCAATTTGAGACTGATGTTCAGCAGGCGTTGTTTTAAGATAAAGTAAAAGAAGAAATGAAAACAAAAATTGCGATTGTTCATGATTTTTTAAGAGAGTATGGAGGTGGTGAGCGAGTTTTAGAAGCTCTCCACAATCTTTTTCCCGAAGCTCCAGTTTATGTGTCTTTTTTAGATAAAAAAGCACTAGGATCTCATTGGCATCGATTTGACGATTGGGATGTTCATCAAACTTGGTTTAGTAAGATTCCATTTCATAAAAAAATATACTCACCATTAAGATTTCTAGCACCAAAAGCTTTTGCCGATTTAGATTTATCAGAGTTTGATTTGGTGATTAGCTCTACTAACGCTTTTGAGGCTAAGGCGGTTAAAGTACCAAATGGCAAACAGCTTTGTTACTGTCATACTCCACCACGCGCTTTATATGGATATTCCACAATGTCAGCGTGGAAAAAAAATAAACTTGTTCGACTTGGTGGCGAACTAATTAATCACTACATGAGGGTGATCGATTTTAAACATGCTCAAAATGTTGATCAATTTATTGCCAATAGCGAGGAAACACAAAAAAGAATAAAGAAATTTTATCGAAAAGATTCAGTAGTAGTTTATCCTCCAGTAAAAATAGCGCTTTCTGCTCAGGAAGTTAAAAAAATTAAAGCAAACTCAAACCAAGAATACTATTTTTATGTCAATCGTCTTGGCTTGCAAAAACATCCAGAAATTGCCGTTAAAGCTTGTTTGGAGTTAGGTTTAAAGTTAAAAGTTGCGGGAACAGGTCCTATGTTTGATGATCTTGCCAAGCTGGCTGGTAATAACAAGAATATCGAGTTATTGGGAGGGGTTGATGATCTTCAATTAGCTCAACTTTACGCTAACGCAAAAGCTTTGATTTATCCTGTAGAAGATGAGGATTTTGGCATGGTGCCGATTGAGGCGATGATGGCTGGTACTCCAGTCATTGCGCATAACTCAGGAGGTCCAAGTTATACCATTAAGCAAAAAGAAAATGGGATTTTGTTTGAGGATCTTTCCGTTCAAGGCTTGAAAAAGGCAATAGGAAAATTTGAGAAAATCAAGT
>CAZQWI010000081.1:0-3783 GCA_964596995.1 uncultured Pseudomonadales bacterium | reverse complement strand
CTCAACGAGCAAAAGAAAGCAGGCGTCGGCATCCTGTTTATCGGTGAAGATCTGTTCTTTGGTGAACATATTTTTGATGGCTTGAGAGTTCACGCCCCCATGACGAAGATCAAAAACCACCAGTGGTAAGAATGAAAAGAGAATAATCAATGCAGAAATAAAACTATATTTTAAGAGATTCTTGAGCTGTTTATCTTTTTTAGCTCTCAAGGCAGATAATATCCACAGTAACCCTGCGCTAACTCCAGTCAGTAATGTTAAATAGTGAAGTTGAATAATTCCGCTAAAAAGTAAAGCTACTAACATCCAATACTTAGATTGTCTTAAGGCTTTCCAGTTAAAGAAAATCATTAAAATAGAAAAAAGAGGAGCTAAATTGGGATTCCAACTAAATCTGGAAAGATCAATGGCTGAAGCTGAAAATGCGATAAAAAAAGCTGCCAATAAACCGGTGATCGGAGAAAACATCTTTTTGGCAACTAAATATGTAATAAACACTGTTAAAGTGCTAAAAAATGCTACAGCATAAACTGGACCAAGCGGACTTGGATAACTTAGCCATAAGAATGGCAACATAATATAGTAATAAAGTGGGCCAAGATACATGTTCCCCACGCTAGTGACCGGACCAATTAATACTGGGTCAAGCTTTTTAAAAATATTAGCAACAATGAGGGCATCTCGTCCCTGATCTCCTAAAAACATTACTGTTTCTGGAATTTTATAAAGTCTTAAGAAACCAGCTATCAGGGTAATTACCACAGCTAGATACCAGTGCCAGGGTTTGCTTTTCAGATAGCGGGCGAAGGCGTTCATTTTCATTAAAATAAGATTACTTTTTTTTCCAAATAAAAAAATTATAAGCAAAAAAGTTCCAGAACATACCAATAACTATTCCAACGGCTGAAAAGATTGGTCCGGTATCAATTGGATAGTTGATAATTGGAAGGATAAATAAATCTCTAAGTCCAATTATAGTCATGCCCAAAAAAGCCACAATCATTTGAATAATAATCGAGCCGGCTGAAGTCAAATTAAATTGTATAAATTTTAATGGAATCTCTCTTTTTTTAAGCTTTCTATCTGAAAATGTCCATAAATTATTACTAATAAAGTTAAAAACAATTGAGGTTTCAATTGAAAGAATGTTGGCAATTAGATAAGTGGCAAATAGCCTAAACAGTTCTAAAGAGATCAACTGCACTCCAGCAGCAAATGAACCAACCACTAAAAACTTAAATAGTCTGGACTTCATAAATTCTTGTATTCGCATCTTGGCAAGAAAAATAATGTTATTAACGATATACTCTGGCCCCATTTTACTTTTGCCTATGGTTCTGTCCACGAAATGAAATGGAACCTCGGCAATCTTCAGTTTATTTTGAACGGCTTTGTATAAAAAACCAATTTGAAAAGTATAACCACTAAATCTTTCCCCAACCATTTCAGGAGCTATTAACTCATAAGTTTTTTTGGTTATTGCTCTATAGCCGGTTGTCCAGTCTGAGATTGAAAAGTTGGTTAAGATTGTTTTGATAAAGATGTTGCCAACCTTGCTTAAAAACTTGCGATGCAGTCCCCAGTCTGCAGGGATACTTCCTCCGGGAATATAACGAGAGCCAACTACCAGGTCATATCCATCATCAACTTTATTCAAAAAATCTGGAATCTTTTTTGGATTGTGAGACAAATCAGCATCAAACTCAAAAACAAGATCAGATTTTAGATCTCCAAAGGCATAAGCCATTCCTTTTAAATAAGCTGCTCCTAGTCCTGACTTTTGTTTATTAATTATTAAAAATAAGTTTGTATGAGCTTTTCGTAGATCCTGAACAAGCTCGTAGGTCTTATCAGGTGAACTGTCATCCACCACTAAAATCTGCATTTTCCAAGACTCGATCTTTGAAAATACGCTAAGCAGTTCGGAAATTGTTTTTTCAATATTACCAACTTCGTTGTATGTAGGAATAATTACGGTTGCTATCTTCATAGTTGTGTTTATTGTAGATTGCAAAAAAGCTAGAGTTTACTTTCGATCTCCAGCTCAGATTTAACCATTAGTTCCACTAACTCCTCAAAGGAAACGGTTGGTTTCCACCCGAGTTTCGTCATAGCCTTTTCTGGGTTACCGATGAGTGAGTCAACTTCGGCGGGTCGATCATAAGCAGGATTGTGTTTGTAAACTTTTTCCCAATCATCCAAACCAGCAGCTTTACAAGAAATTTGTAAAAATTCTCTGACTGAGTGAGTTTCACCAGTTGCGACGACAAAATCTTCTGGTTTATCTTGTTGGAGCATTAACCACATTGCCTCGACATAATCCTTAGCGTAACCCCAATCTCTTTTTGAGTCTAAATTTCCCATCTCGATGTGTTCCTGTTTACCTAATTTTACTCTGGCTACTCCGTTGGCAATTTTTCGAGTAACAAACTCAAGCCCTCTGCGTGGAGATTCATGATTGAACAAGATCCCGCTGACTGCAAACAAATTGTATGACTCGCGATAATTAATGGTGATCCAATGTCCGTAGACTTTTGCTACTCCATAAGGGGAACGAGGATAAAAAGGAGTATTTTCATTTTGAGGTGTTTCTTGAACTTTGCCAAACATCTCACTTGAACTGGCTTGATAAAATTTGGCGTTAGGGGCAGCAATTCTCATTGCCTCTATCATTCGTGTTACTCCTAAAGCGGTAATCTCTCCAGTCAGAACTGGTTGATTCCATGAGGTTTGCACAAATGATTGTGCGGCAAGATTATAAATCTCATCAGGTTCAATATCTTTGATAGCAATTGTTAAGGAGTGCTGATCTAATAGATCTCCAGAAATCAATTCAAGATTAGGATTATGAATTATCTTGCTAATTCGGGCAAAGTTTTGAGTACTAGTTCTTCTAGTGAGACCGTAAACCTTATAGCCTTTTTCTAGTAAAGATTCTGCTAAGTAAGAGCCGTCTTGCCCAGTAATACCGGTAATAAATGCTTTTTTCATAGGTTTTCTTGGTAATAATTAATCGTTTCTTTTAAAGCTTGATCTAAGGGAGTAGCTGGTTGCCAACCTAACTTTTTTATCTTATCAATATTAGCAACTACCTTGGGAACGTCAACTGGTCGATAGCGATCTTTATCAATGATTATTTCTATTTTCTTCCCATAAACTCTAATCATTTCGTCGAGAAGATGTCTAATCGTGTAGCCTTTACCTGAACCAACATTATATATCTCTCCAGCAACACCCTGGTTCATCAGTAGTATATATGCCTCAACAATGTCTGTAACATAAGTCATATCTCTCACAGGCTCTAAATTACCAACAGAAATTTGACTAGGATTTTGAGCAATCTGCTTTGAAAAATCGGCTATCACGAATCCAGAAGCTTGTCTGGGTCCAAAATGATTAAAAGAACGGGTGAGCACGATGTTTAGATTATGCTGTTGATGAAACCACAAAGAAAGCATCTCTTGAGTGATCTTTGAAACTCCATAGGGATTGTTGGGACCAAGCTGACTTGTTTCTTTTAGAGGTTGTTTGGTTGGTTTGTACTCTAAGGCTGTGCCAATAGTAAGTAGTTTTGTTTGTTGAGAGTGTTCGGCCATTGCTAGCAAAACACTTAGCTGAAGTTGAGTGTTTGTTTCTAGAGTCTTGTTTACTTGATCAAAACTCGTTCCAACTCCGGCTAATGAAGCTAGATGATAGATTTGAGTTGGTTGAATCTCTTTAAATAATCGAGAGGTTGCTTTGGCATCAGTGAGGTTAATTGAATGTAAATTCTCTTGAGGAAGA